>DATHKF010000311.1:0-11892 GCA_035489505.1 Bacteroidia bacterium
CTGGTAACGTGCGGCGCTTGTAGTGACTGAACGGAAATCGGTGAGCCAAGTGCTGCAGCACAATTCCCTTCCGCAGGAACCGATTCCACCGAGACGCGCAGCTTCCTGTCGCGCACCGATCTGGCGCATTTCAATCCGCACGCGGAATTCTTCGGCCATGACTTTGATGAGTTCACGAAAATCGACGCGGTCTTCTGCGGTGTAGTAGAAAACTGCTTTTGTTTTATCGCCCTGGTATTCCACATCGCCGATCTTCATCTGCAAACCAAGACGCAACGCAAACTCGCGCGATTTCACCAGCGTGTTTTTCTCCAGCCCCTGCGATTCAATCCATTTGTCGATATCCGTTTGCTTCGCCTTGCGGTATACTTTTTTCATCGCCGGATCATTGGCCATGATATTTTTTCGCTTCAGTTGCGATTTCACCAGTTCGCCCGCCAAAGAAACTGTTCCAATGTCGTGGCCCGGAGAAGACTCCACGGCTACCACATCGCCCGTTCCCAATGCAAGATCATTGACGTTCCTGAAAAATTCTTTCCGGTTATTTTTAAACCGGATCTCAACAACGTCAAAAGGTTTTTGACCGGGTGGCAATTGCATGTCCGACAACCAGTCGAAGACATTCATTTTATTACACCCACCAGAACTGCATGAGCTGCCTGCGCCGCTTTCATCGGTTTTACCCGAAGTCGCCGTACTGCATCCTCTTCCACTCGAACATCCACCGCAAGCCATAACTGGTTTTAAATTAGTATAACCCCAAAAATACGGTTTATTGAGCCTCGTGATTCGCCCAGTTGTAAACGCTTAGTTGTGGATAATCAGGCTTTTACGGTGTCCGGATTCGGAACGTTTAGCAGTTCGTTGGCCTTAAAAGACAAATCGAGGAAGATGATCTTGGCGCTGCCGTTGCGTTCAATGTGCTGATATGCAAGGTTAACCTGCTCCATAAACGGGTATGCATTGGCCGCATGAACAAAGGGTGCAAATTTCACCACGAAAGCTTTTTCATCGCCGGCAATACGGATCATGGAACTGTCTGCATAATTCACGAGCAGGCTTTCGCGGACCATTTCCAGTGCGTACGAAAGAAATTGTTTTTGACGCTCGCGACCGGCCGTTGCAAAATCATCTACTGATTCGAGCACTTTGGGCGCATCGAACTTGAGGCAGGCGCGCATCCATTTCTGAAAAACCTGGAGGTTGAAAATGGCCTGCTCGTCTTTCTCGAGCAAATGTTTTGCAGCGCTGTAACTGCCATCGGCCTGGAAAGCCACGCGCGATGCATTCTCCGGGTTCACTTCGTGATGTTCAATCAGCGCAGTGCGTAATTCATCATCGCTCAGCCGCGGAATTTTTACCAGCTGTGTGCGCGAAATAATAGTCCGCAGCAACTGGTCTTCGTTTTCCGTAACGAGAATAAACAATGTTTTGTCCGGTGGCTCTTCGAGAATTTTCAGAAGTTTATTCGCAGCCTGGAGATTCATTTTTTCCGCCATCCAGATCAGCATGATCTTGTATTCACCTTCAAACGTGGTGAGCGAAAGTTTTTTCAGGATCTCGGCGCTCTCTTCTGTGGCGATTACCGGTTGCTTGTTTTCCGCATCCAGTTTCAGGAACCAATCGTTCAGTGTGATGTACGGGTCTTCCAGGAATGCTTCACGGAATTCTTTGATCACTTTTGTGCTCACGCGCAGATCTTTCGAGAGCGCAATCGGGTAAACGAGATGCAGATCGGGATGCACAAGCTTGTCGTATTTCTGGCAGGATGGACAGGTGCCGCACGAATCATTTTCGTTTCTCGCCGTGCAGTGTACATAACGTGCATAAGCAAACGCGAGCGGTAATGTTCCGCTGCCTTCCGGTCCGAAAAAAAGCTGTGCGTGGGAAATGCGCTGTTCGTGCACACCCTGAACGAGGCGTTGTTTTACTGCCGACTGGCCGATAATATCGCGGAAGAGCATGTGCAAAAATAGCTAAACCCTTTGAGGGTTTATAGCCGGATCACGTGATTCTCCATAAACCCTCAAAGGGTTTAACTAAGTGCTCGTCTTGAACGCGTGAATCATCCCCACGATATTGAACGCCAGCAACGCAACTCCCGCGAGCGCAAAAGCAGGCCCTACTTCATCGAATGAAACAGAACCGGGAGAAGTCATGGGAAGAAATGCCCAAAGCAAAAACAATCCTGAAATGGAAATCCCGATGATGGACATGATTTTCATCGTTTGTGTTTTGATCTTCATCAGGGCGAGCATGAAAACAACGGCAGAGATCAGCATGTAAATAACACTGATCACTCCGCCCACCTGGGTTGCTTCGTCGGCTTCGTGTTCGAAATCATAACTGTACGGGTCATAAGAATCGTACGAATCATAGGTGTCGTAACTTGAATAGGACATCCATTCGTACGACTGCACCTGGCTGGCGATTCCGAAAGAGCCCACAATGTAAATGAGGCTTAGAACGCAGGTGGTGATAAAAAAAGCGCGCATCATGGGAGTATGGGTTTGGTGTTGATACTAAGATGGTGTTTAGAAAGTATACTGGTGGTTGTAGGTTTCGCCGCAGATTTCGCAGATGCCGCAGATGCGAAGCCTGCTAAAAATCAGAATTGATTTTGTTCATCTGATCGCTGCGCGATCGTAATTCTTTTAAGAATTGCGGCACACAGAATCTGCGATATCCGCGTAATCTGCGGCCAACCTTACCGCACAACCTCAACCTGTTGTACAAACACGTTTCCATCCGAATTGGTAACGTGGCAGAAATAAACACCTTCGGCCAGCGTAGCCAGCGAAATGTCAACAGATCCTGCCTGCGGTTCCGTTACTAAAACCTCGTCTCCCAATACATTCAGCATTTGCACTTTTGTGATCGTCGCTCCCGTGGAAACTACGTTGAGATGATCCGAAACCGGATTTGGAAACATCCTGACTGATGCCGGATCATGATCCGTTACGTCCGTGAATACTGAAACCGTAATGGAAAAAGTGTCTACATCATAAGGCAGAAATCCCGCCGAGCAATTTTGCGGAGGGCCGTACCCTGCATCGAGCGTAGAATAATAATTATACACTCCCGCAGGAAGCGGACCGAATACAATCGTATCCACATCGTAACACATGCTCATCATGTTTCCCATGCAGTGAAATCCGTACCCGTAGACGTCGTTCCCGGAAATAAAAACCGTTCCAACGTCAGCACACGATCCCTGCGGAAAAGACAAATACACGTACGCCGTGATTACGTCATTGGTAGTGGGCGACGCGGGTGTAATAATAACCGAGTCGATCTCCTGCGCCCGTATGGACATTGCCAGGAGGAGAAGAAAAATGATTGTTGCCGTTTTTTTCATTGTTGTTTTCATTGGTTTGCCGCACCTAAGCTACTTCGAATAGAAATCAGATCAAAGAGAAAACAGGGGAATAAGGGATTTGGGATGCCGGTGCTTACGCGTCTTTGAAAGTACGTTAAACGTTTATTGATCGAAGCACTTAGGTTAAGCCCAAATCCCCTGGTCCCCTAATCCCTAATTCACTAATCCCTATATTCACTAATCCCTATATTTGCCCTCCAGAATTATTCTTGTTATGAAAACAGTTGAACACATAAATTTTGCAGGAAAGAAAGTGCTCGTCCGGGTAGATTTCAATGTCCCGCTTGATGCATCGTTTGCCATTACAGACGACACGCGCATGCGCGCCGCCATTCCAACCATTAAAAAAATTCTGGCCGACGGCGGAAGCTGCATTCTCATGTCGCACCTGGGCCGGCCGAAAGAAGGTCCGGCGGAAAAATATTCGCTGAAACACCTGGTGAATCATTTGTCGGTATTGCTTGGTGGTGTGAACGTTCATTTCGCAGGAGATTGTATTGGCGCGGAAGCAGAAACCGCAGCGAAAAATCTTCCGGCCGGAGAAGTTCTTTTGCTGGAAAATCTTCGCTTTCACAAACAGGAAGAAAAAGGAGACGAAGGTTTTGCCGCTCAACTGGCGAAGCTGGGCAACTATTACGTGAATGATGCTTTTGGAACCGCACACCGTGCGCATGCATCAACCGCGGTGATTGCTAAATTCTTCCCGGGTAATAAGTGCTTTGGATTTGTGATGAGCGGAGAAGTAGCGAGCATCAACAAAGTGTTAAATGATTCTGAAAAACCGTTCACGGCCATCATGGGTGGAGCGAAAGTTTCGGATAAGATCCTGATCCTCGAGCAGCTCATCAGCAAAGCAGACAACATCATCATCGGTGGGGGCATGGCATTTACATTCGTGAAAGCGCAGGGTGGAAAAATCGGGAATTCACTGGTGGAAGAAGACCGTTTGCAGAATGCCCAGAACATTCTCGAAGACGCGAAAAAACGCGGCGTGAATATTTACATTCCGGTTGATGCGGTGTGCGCCGACAAATTCGCCAATGACGCGAACCTCCAGACATGCGACGTCAAAAGTATTCCCGACGGATGGATGGGTCTCGACATTGGCCCGGAAACAGAAAAAATATACGCCGACGCCATTGCAAAATCGCGTACCATTTTATGGAACGGCCCGATGGGTGTATTTGAAATGGAAAATTTTGCCAGCGGAACAAAATCGGTTGCCGACGCCATCGTTAAAGCCACTGCTTCGGGTGCTTTCTCGCTGATCGGTGGCGGAGATTCCGTAGCGGCAATCAATAAATACAACCTCGCGGAAAAAGTGAGTTATGTTTCCACCGGTGGAGGCGCCTTGCTGGAGTATATTGAGGCGGGAACGCTACCGGGTGTTGAAGCGATAAATGATTAGACTTCGGCTCCGCTCAGTCTGACAAGTCTTCGACCGAAGATGATTGTCAGACTGAGCGGAGCCGAAGTACAATACACAACAAATGAAAAACATTCTTCTCCTTTTCTTCATTGTCTTCTTCGGAGCCTGCGCATCCGGTGGTTGGCGCGTGGTTGACGGTGAAGAATTCATTGTGGAATTTCCCGGCGACCCGATTGATACGGCAACACAAGTGGGTGATGCATACGGGGCAAAACTGTACTACCAGTCTCCTGAAGGAGGAATTGATTCCAACATCTATTACGCGGTGTCCATGTACACGCTTCCTGATTCTGCCGAACTCATGGGCGACATGCTGGATGAAATACTCCTGAAAGACGCTGAAATTTATGCGTGGTCGATGGGCGCCATTGTTACCGATAGCGGGAAAGTGGTGAAAGCAGGAGCAATTGAAGGGCGCGAATACACGATTTTTCTTTCCCGGAATGCAGGTGTAGTTACGATGCGGAAATTTGCGAAAGGCACGCACCTCTACACGTTGATTGTAATTACGGGCAATGAGTCGCTGGGGAATTCAGATATCTACCGGTTTTTGAATTCATTTAAACTCAAATAATGTGCTGATATACTAATGGGCTAATTTGCTAATGGATTCCGGTAAACTGGGTTTTAAAGAGCGGTACGGTTTAACGTAAATCCCATTAAAGTTTTCTATCTACGAAAACAGCATTGGCACATTAAACATTAGCACATTATTCCGTTGTGTCCAGCTTCGGCTTAATCGTCACATCAATTTCCACTTCCGCGCTATCCGTATTGGGCATCATCTTGCCGAAATCGCTGTCGCGCAAACCCGGAATTACTTTCGGGGCAATGGCTGAAACCGGCCGGTATAAAAGTGAATTGTCTTTCACCGCGTGAGGAATCACCGTTACACTTTTTTCTACGGCGTCGATCACGAAAAAAAGTACGCTCATGATGAGCAGAAATTTGAAACACCCGAAAATACCACCGGCGAGTTTGTTGAAAATGCTCAGCGTGGATTTTTCCATCGACCGCTCAATGAATTTTGCAATGGCAAAAACACCAATGAGAATTCCCACAAACACAATGGCAAAGGCAATCAACGGAACGTACGGCGAGTCGGAGCTCGTCCAGTTGTGAATCCACCCGGTCACAACATCAGAGAGTTTCATTCCTCCCCAGACGCCGAGAAAAAACGCCACGAGCGTAGCCACTTCCATCACGACACCTTTCATGAAGCCGCGCCAGAATCCCCAGAGTACAGGGATGAGGATGAGGATGTCGATGAAGTTCATAGCGCAAATATATTTGAGAGTTCGGAGTGTGGGGTAAGGGGTTTGGAGTGTTACTAAAGTGGTGGTGTTAGCAACTCTGCGGGTCACTGCGAGGTTGCACATCACTGTAAGGCTGCACGTCATTGGAGGCACGAAGCAATCCCCTCTTCGGAGATGGGAGTGCTTCGTGCCTCCAATGACGTGCCTCGCGATGACGTAACAACGCAATTAGCCTCCGAACTGCGTACATTTGCCGAATGGGCCGCGAGGATACAATCAAAGCATGGAAAGAAATGAAGATCGCGCTCGAGCCCATGTTCGGAGGTGATCTCGACATCCAGGCTATACTTTTCATTATCGGCGTACAGGAGCTGGGGCATAGCTACCAGAAACTCGAGAAAGAACAGAAAGTAGATGTAATGCACATTGCAATCTGCACTTTACTCGAGCCGTTCGGCTACTACGAATACACCGGTCGCGATGAAGACAACTGGCCGCATTGGAAAGCAACAGGGAAAATGCCGCACATGACTGCTATGGACCAGAACCGGTTTATGCAGGATGCGATTGTGGCGTACTTCCGGAAAAAAGGGTTGATTAGTTAATGTGCTGATGTACATCTGTCCTCCCTCGGCTCCGCTCGGTCTGACAAGCGTTTTCAATACATAAATTTTCTGGATACAACGATTCTTCACCACTCGTAACACGACTGTGGATCGCGTCCGCTTGTCAAACCGGGCGGAGCCGAGGTGACGGCATAAAAAAGCCCCAATCTCTCGACCAGGGCTCTCACAAAAAGCTTTTTTATTTTACATCTGCACCGTCACGTTGTCGGTCTTACCTTCTTCAAGTCGTGCAACACGACCCGTTGGAGTTCCGTTTACGTAAATGTCCAGAATCATTGGAAGTTCTGTTTCGAAATTGGCAGTACCGGAACCATCTGTAGCCGAAGTCAACGTAACATCGCCGCTCTTCAAGTCAATCGTTGCTCCTGCCATCGGATTACCACCAGGGGCAAGCACTGTTATAACAGCCTTGCATTGCTTATTCTTGTTGCAGCTGGTTGTGGTAGTTGCCACAGTAACCAAAAGCACAAGAATCAGTAATCCTGCGAATTTTGTGACTAATCTGTTCATATTTTTGCCTCTGCCGGCGGCTTTATATGCGGGTTTGCTGCAAAGTAGACGAATAACTACCTTTACATTCTTACAAATATAAAAAAGTTTTCAACATGGTCCGTAGGATATTGCCGCTTCTTGTACTCCCTGTTCTTGTGATGTTGTGCACCTCGTACGTAGGTACCGACAAACGATCTAAAGTACTGATCCACACCGATTTCGGTGACATCAAAATTGTGCTTTACGATGAAACTCCAAAGCACCGCGACAACTTCCTGAAGCTCATCAACAACCGCGCGCTCGACAGCACACTTTTTCACCGTGTAATCAAGCAATTCATGATCCAGGGCGGTGATCCCGATTCTAAAAAAGCAAAACCTAAACAACTTCTAGGGAATGGAAATGTAGGCTATACGCTTCCCTCCGAAATTCACCCGAACCTGTTTCACAAACGCGGGGCATTGTGTGCAGCGCGCTTAGGTGATGATGTAAATCCGAACCACGAATCATCCGGTTGTCAATTTTACATCGTCGAAGGTTCTGTGTATACCGACAGTTCTCTTGATATGCTGATCAAGCAGCGCATGGAAGGTCCGATCAAACAGAAAATTTTCGACGGCATCATCAACAAACCGGAGAACGCCGGATTGAAATCGGCGTATATCCGTGCGCAGCAACGCGCAATGACCACGCGTAACCCGGATAGTCTGAACTATTATGCGGCAATTGTGAATCCAATGGTTGAGGCGGAATTTACCGCAACACCGCACCGCACGATCACACCGGAACAACGCAAAGTGTATACTACTTTCGGAGGAACTCCATTCCTGGATGGAGCATATACCGTTTTTGGTGAAGTGATCGAAGGAATGGAAGTGGTTGACGTGATTGGCTCACAACCGAAGGACAAGAATGACCGGCCGGTGAGTGATGTGCGGATGACGGTTAAGGTGATTAAGTAAGATTCGAATAGCCACTAAGGCGCTAAGTCACTAAGCAACGCGAAGAAAACTTTGTGAACCTTTGAGTCTTTGTGACAACAAAACATCCGTAAAGTAATGGCCACAAAGGCGCCAAATCACTAAGCAACACGAAGAAAAAGCTTTGCGAACCTTTGAGTCTTTGTGCCTTAGTGGCAAATAGTACTATCAATAAAATAAATGAGAGACCGCATTGAAACCATCATTCGTGAAGTAGAAGAATTTTCAGCGAAGACGAAAGAAAACGCTGAAGAATTCCGCCTGAAATATCTCAGCCGCAAGGGGAAAATTTCCGAGTTGTTTGACGAATTCAAAACCATTTCATCGGAGCAGAAAAAAGACGTTGGACAATTGCTCAATCGCCTGAAAGTTTCTGCACAGGAAAAACTCGATCGCTTTAAAGGCGATGGAAGTGAAGGTGAAACTTCTTCCGGTGAAGACCTCACGTTGCCGGCTCCCGACTGGAAAGGATCGCGCCACCCGATTTCAATCGTGCGCAAAAACATTCTCGACATTTTCGGTCGTCTCGGATTTACCGTTGAAGAAGGTCCGGAAATTGAAGACGACTGGCACAATTTTACGGCGTTGAATTTTCCGGAAGAACATCCCGCGCGTGATATGCAGGATACGTTCTTCATCGGAAAAGATATTGCACTGCGCACGCACACGTCCAGTGTACAGATACGCATTCTTGAAAAAACACAACCGCCTGTGCGCATCATGATGCCCGGGCGTGTATACCGCAACGAAGCTGTTTCAGCGCGCGCGCATTGTTTCTTTCACCAGGTGGAAGGTTTGTATGTCGACAAAGGCGTTTCGTTTGCCGACCTGAAACAAACGCTGCTGTATTTCGCACAGGAGATGTTTGGTTCTGAAACAAAGATCCGTTTGCGCCCATCGTATTTTCCGTTTACAGAACCGAGTGCAGAAATGGATATTTCCTGTACCATCTGCGGAGGAAAAGGATGCAACGTGTGCAAACATTCCGGCTGGGTAGAAATTCTCGGTTGCGGAATGGTTGATCCGGCGGTTTTGAAAAACTGCAAGATTGATCCGGAGGTGTATTCCGGCTTTGCATTCGGCATGGGTATCGAAAGAATTACCATGCTGAAATACGGCGTGAATGACCTGCGTTTGTTCTCCGAGAACGACGTGCGTTTCCTTTCACAGTTCGAATCCGAAATTTAATTCTCATGTCTTCGCGGCTCGAACAATTGCTCGTTATGCTCAGCGAAGAACCGCAGGATGCTTTTTTGCGTTATGCGATTGCTGTAGAATATGCTGCCGCAGGAAATCACGAAGAAGCAATCACCCGTATTGAATCGTTGATCGGCGATCAGCCGGATTATCTCGGTGCGTATTACAAACTCGGGCAGCTGCATGAGCAGGCGGGCGCAAATGAAATAGCGTTGGATGTGTACAAACGCGGGGCTGTTGTTGCGAAGAAGCAAGGAAACACTAAAACACTAGGTGAGATCAACACAGCCATCATGCTACTCGAAGATTGAGTGGTGTGCTGATTTCTGATGTGCTAATGTGCCGATGGAGTAACGGAGTTAGATTCTTCGAAGAACAATGTGGTTGGTTCTCGATACGCGTAAAACCGTTTTTGTCATATCGAGTGATTTTTTCTTAAAAATTGTATCGAGATCGGGCAAAAACGGTTTTACTGACAACCACATCATTCCACCTGCGTCAGCTTAATCATATTCGTCTTCCCCTTCTCACTGATCGGAATACTCGCAATGTTCACGATGAAATCATCTTTCACAATGTGTCCCGCTTTTTTGAGAATGAATTTGATATCGGCAATCGTGTGATCCGTGCTGATGTCGCGGTCGTAATACAACCCGCGCACGCCCCAAACGAGACTGAGCTGCGTGAGGATGTTGTAATTGTCGGTGAACACAAACACGTTTGCTTTCGGACGGTACGATGCAACTTTGTACGCGGTGTATCCCGAATGTGTCATCGTGATGATAGCCGCCGCATCAACCTGTTTCGACAACTGCGTTGCCGCAAAGCAGATGTGATCAGAGAGATAACGTTCGGGCTTTGAAATTTCATTGCTGATTCCCGAATAATAAATATCACTCTCCTCTTCCACCTGCGCGATGATTTTCGACATGGCCGAAACCACTTTATGCGGGTGTCTTCCTACTGAAGTTTCACCGCTCAGCATCACAGCATCAGCGCCATCCATCACAGAATTTGCTACATCGCTGACTTCTGCGCGCGAAGGCGAAATATTCGTGATCATGCTTTCCATCATCTGCGTGGCAATGATCACCGGCTTCGCAGCGCGACGGCATTTCCGCACCAGCAATTTCTGGATCACCGGAACGCGTTGCATCGGCACCTCAACACCAAGGTCACCGCGTGCAACCATGATCGCATCGGTTTCCACGAGGATCGCATCAATATCACTTACCGCTTCGGGCTTTTCAATTTTCGCGATCACGCGTGCCTTGCAATTCGGATCGAGATTCTGGATCACGTATTTCAATTCCGTAATATCCGCCGCGGAACGCACAAACGACAAACCGATCCAATCGAAATTGTGCTTGAGTGCAAACTCCAGGTCCCTCAGGTCTTTTTCTGTCAGGCAGGGAAGAGAAATTTTTGTGTTCGGCAAGTTCACGCCTTTCTTCGAAGACAATGTTCCGCCGTGAAGGACCGTTGCAATGACTTCGTTGGTTTCATTCGTGGAATCAACACGCAACACAAGTTTGCCATCGTCGATGAGAATATTCTCACCGGGCTTTACATCCCTGGGAAATTGCGGATACGTGATGTATACTTTCGACGCGTTCCCGATCATTTTCTCCGTGGTGAAAATCAGCTGGGAATTTTCCACGAGTTCTACTCCGTTGTTCTCCACTTCCCCGATGCGCAGTTTCGGTCCCTGGAGATCGCCCAGAATGGCCGTATGCGAACCGAGTTTGCGGTTCACTGCATGAATATTAGCAAGCACCGCTTCCACCGCCGCGTAATCGCCGTGCGAGAAATTGATCCTGAAAATATCTGTTCCGGCAATGACCATTTCTTCCAGCATCTCCTGCGAAGAAGAAGCGGGTCCCAGCGTGGCTACGATTTTTGTCCGGTTGAATTGTATGCGTTCACTCATTATTTAAAAGATCAGGTTTTGTTTTGATTTCAGTTGATCGGGGTCGATCCGGTACGCCATTAAAATAAACGGCACCGTACGCAGACCTGCAATCATGTTTTGTTCGTCTTCGGTTGTAAATGGTCCCTGCGCCAGCAAAAAATAATCGGCCTGGTGTTGTTCCGGGATTAATAACCCGTGTGTGCCTTTGTTGCTGAGCAAAGAATAGGTGGCTTCGAAATCCGGGTGCTCCCAGGAGAAGCGCACGAATTCAGAATTTGGTTCTGATTTTTTCAATGACAATGAAAAAGGTTCTGTGCGCGACAAATCGAGTTCGAGTGAGTTGTTCAACGCCCAGGCCACGCGATGCGGTTTCTCGTGCGAGGAAATACCGACGAGAATAAAATCATACGCGTAATCAACTTCCAGTTTGTAACGGTGCACCGACATGATAGGGTAAAGTTAGTTATTGCTGTGTAACAGGAGGCAGGGTAGCAGGTGGCAGGGTGGCAGGTGGCAGGGTAGCAGGAGATCAGGTGGCAGGTGGCAGGGTAGAACGGCTATATGAAGTCTGCGTTAACCTGCCTCCTAAACTCCTGCTACCCTGCCTCCTGCTCTCCTGCT
>DATHKF010000312.1:0-8745 GCA_035489505.1 Bacteroidia bacterium
TCACCAGTTTATCGCTCACAATAAAGTCGTCGGCCTTCGCGATCTCTGCGAGTGCGCGGTTACGCACGTCACGCATTTCACTGACAATACTGAGGTTCGCATCCCACTGGTCAGCAATACTCCGCAGGTGAAGCAGGGTGATAAGCACTTCCGCATCAGCTTCCTGTACCGGTTTCTCGTTTGAGCATAAAATGATAATATGATCGTATGACTTAACGTCAACCAGGTCAAGTACACTTCGCTCTGTAATCGCTGCATTGCGGTAAGTCAGCTTTTGTTTCTTCAATCCCGCCATCAATGCAGTAGCTTCCGCTTCAGATGAACTCACATCCGAAACCACAAGGATCTCAGAACCCACACCCACATAATTGTCAAGTTCATTAATGATCATTGAACCTTTTTCATTCCATCCCAATACAATGGTGCGTTCCTTGCCGGCTGGAGTTCTTTCGCCTGCGCGTATTGCAGTAGCATCCGGTTTTGGTTTTGCCGCTTCATTGACGATGAGTGATTCATCATCTTCTGTAATCGCAATCACCTGGTCGCCTTCAGCAAAAATGGTATCCATCGGCGGATTGATCACCACAGTTCCGTCTTTCTTCATAAAGCCCATTACTGCTGAGTCTTCATACGCATCAATAATGGTGCGGTACGTTTTACCAACAAGCTTCGGTTCTACGTTGAAGTAAATTTCCGCGCCATCGAAATCCATGAGCTCGGTATATACAACGCTCAAACCAGACTGACGACAGGTTTGTGCGGTAACCCGTGCAATCAGGTCGGAGGAAAGGATCAGTGATGCTTCATGACCGCCAACCAATTCGCCGGCTTCAATATTTTTCTCTTCACGGAATTCGGCAACAATGTGGTAATCTTCTTTACGACGGTCCGGGTTGTTTGTGATTGCCAGTATTGACTTGATCACATAAATATCCGGCTGTTCAGCTTCTTCCGGTGAAACGATAATGATCGATTTCGCTTCGTGCGGGTTCGCCACTTTCAGATCGTCGAGATCAAGCGGGCTTCCGGTGCGGCAAATGATCTTCGTGTTTTTGGTGTCCGGGAATTTAGATCGGATCTCATCTTCCATTTCCACTTTATCACGATCGGCCATGATCACGATCCGTGGTTTTCTTTTGTTCTCATTGGCGATGAGCAACTCAGAAATTACGGTGAAAATCTTTGGCGACCAACCCAGGATGAGCGTGTGATTCGTCTCCAGTACTTTCGAACGGCCTTTGCGCATTTCATCAATGGCGCCTTCCATGCCCGAGGTGATTGTACCAATGAGCGTACTCACGATAAAAATACCGCCTACGGTTACAGTCAGCGCAATGATCCTGACTACCCAATCCGCTGCAGTGGTTTCGCCCGGCGCACCGTCATCAGCCATGTTACCGGCGTCAAAGGTCCGCATCAAACTGTTCCAGGCAGCTTCAATCCAGCTTTTGTCATCTCCATACGCGTTGCCGGTGAAAAATAGAATGGTTCCTGCAACAATTACGATCAGGAGCGATACTACGGCCAACCAGCCGATAATTGCAACTGGACCGGAGGACAGGGTGTTCTCGAAGGAGTAACGTAACTTCTCTTTTAGGGTAGGTGAGGCCATATTTTGTCGTTTCATCGAAAAGCGGAACCAATCAAGGTTCTTATTCGTAGTTTAAGGGTATAATTTGGGGGTGAAAGTAGCTGGAATTGATTTCAACCCCGCAAAACAAAACAAAAAAAGTCGGACAGGCGCTACGCCAATCCGACTTTCGGGCCCCGCTAGTTTGCTTTTTAGTGAGGGTAATTCAATTATTTACGCCATTATTTATACGTAAATAGTTAAAAATAAGGAAGGAACTGTTTAATAGAATCAATTATTCTAATAGGTTAGCCTCCCTGATTAATCCATTGGGACTTCCTCAGAACCGATAATGATACCGTCGAGGATAAATATGCGCAGACGGAGACCGCTGTAACAATCAACGATAACATCGCAAGAAGAAGTGATGGTGGTGATTTTTGCCACGTTTTCGTCCCAATTGCGATTTACGTACAATCCGATTTCATCTGCATATACACCACAGTACTGGGATGCAGCGGGAGCTGATTGTACAGGACCATTAGCGTTTACCGGAGCAATTGCAAGGAGGAACAGTGCACTGAACAGGATTACGAACTTCTGGGTCATTGTTTTCATGTTGCGTTTTATTTTTTTTGGTTTGATTTTCTGAGTGCAAATTTGTAGCAGTTGTCAGTAAAATTCAACGACAGAAGTTGTATTTTCGGACAATCAATTATGAATCGAATCCACAAGCTTAAAGACCTGGTTAATTGCCTTACGCCTCAGCAGGTGAAGGTGTTAAGGGTTTATCTTGTGGCGTTTGCATCATCTCAGAAGCATGATACCCTCATGCGGAAGCTTTTTGATATCCTGGTTACTTCAGAAGATGCGCTCTCTCCACAGGAGTGCAGCATGATGCTTTATGGTAAACCGAGCATGGTGAACCTGGAAAGGCTCGTCCGAAGGCTGCAGGTCAAAATCCTCGATTCGCTCCTTATTGACATCAATACGGACCGGATGGCGACGCTTCCCGACAAAAGTCATTTCATGCAGGTTCGTTTACGTAAACAACTGCTCCAGTATTTTCTGCTGAGGCACACAAAGGTAGCTTCCACGCTCGGTCGCGACATGTTGAAAAAGATTTTTTACACCGCGAGCATGTACGAGCTGTACGGTACCTGCCTGGAAGTATTAACCATTCTGAAAGCAACTACTGCAACAACAACGAAAAAATCGCAATACGAAGATTGGAATGCCGAATTGGAACTCTACGAAAATAAGAAAGCGGCGTATCATAGGGCCTTCGATTTTTTCAACAGGTACAAAGTACTCTTTTCGTACCAGGGAAAATTGTCGGCAGAAAAACACCTGGAATTTCTCACCGGGGCAATTGACCAGTTGAAAACCGATTATACCCGTTACAATTCTCCAACCAGCGGATATTTCTGCGGGGTTCTCGAAACGGCGTATTACGAGCAACGGGGAGATTTCAAACAGGCAATTGCTATTTCCAAATCGCTGATCCCGCTTATTGAAGCCAATCCGTCGATCCGCTTCAGCGCGCGGGTGGCTACGCAATACCAGAATATTGCCATCATGGAATTCCAGACGGGGAACCTGCCGGAAGCGCTCATCAGTGTGCGTAAATCCAATACCCTCGAGAAAAAGGGTTCATTGAGCCAGCTGATGAAATCCATCCTGGAAATGGAGATCCTCTATTACATGGATCAGTTCGACCAGGCTGCGGAAATCTGCAGGCAGGTCCAGACGGAAGAGAAAACCATTGGCGAAGTTGCTTTCGCCAAGAGCCAGGTATTTCTCGCCGCAATCGAATTCCGTTTGCAACGCTATAAGGAAGCGTTGAATATCCTGAACCAGAAATTTGCTTTGTCCACCGATAAAGCCGGATGGGAATTGTCAGTACGCGTACTGCGCCTGCTTACATTGATTGAAATGGGTAAGGAAGACGAAGCGGAAACGAGCCTGAATAACATCGAACGTTTTGTTCAGCGTTACAATAAGAAACTGGATGTTACAGTCCGCGATAAAGAGATCATGCGCTTCCTGAGTTCCTGGTCGAAATCATCTTTTTCATTCGAGGATTACTCCGACAAAACATTTGAACTCGCCACAAAAATTTCAACGTCTGCTGAAACAGAATGGAAGTTCGGAACACCTGAATTGATTCCTGTTGACGAATGGTTCCTGAATAAAGTGAAGAAAAAGCGGGGACCCAAACCGGGTAAAAAAACGAAGAGCAACGCCTAACCCCAAAAGCGCTGCCCTTCATAATTATGTCCTGCCGGGCGGCAGAACAAGACAAATATAATGGAGAATGCTTCGGATTTATATTTCCGATTGTTATTTTTCAAAATTGTTATCCCCATATTTATTAACGTCAGCTTGTGAAGTTCATGTTACCGAGTCCCGTCGTTTTTGTCATTGCTGTACTCGTCAGTTGAATTGCCTCAAATGTCGAAAAACAGAGGGTGCTCATCGGACATTCTCTTATCTTTGAAACGTGCGGGGCGAAAAAAGACCCGGAACAGGGACCGCTCAGAAAAAGTCAATCTATGAAATTACTTGAAGGAAAAACTGCGCTCATCACAGGAGCAACTCGCGGAATTGGAAAAGGAATTGTTGAATTGTTTGCAAAGCAGGGAGCTAACGTAGCCTTTACATACGTTTCTTCGGAAGAGAAAGCCCGGGCGCTCGAGCAGGAACTCGCAGCATCCGGAATAAAAGCCAAAGGATATAAATCAGATGCCGGCGATTTCAAAGCCGCTGAAGAACTGGTTAATTCGGTGGTCGCTGAATTCGGAACAGTGGACATCCTTGTTAACAATGCGGGAATCACACGCGACACATTGCTCATGCGTATGTCCGAACAGCAATGGGACGACGTGATGAACGCGAACCTGAAATCCGTATTCAACCTCACCAAAGCCATTCAGCGCCCAATGCTCAAGCAGCGTCACGGTTCCATCATTAACATGAGTTCCGTGGTTGGCGTAAAAGGAAATGCCGGTCAATCGAATTATGCTGCATCGAAAGCCGGGATAATCGGTTTCAGTAAATCAGTAGCGCTGGAACTCGGTTCACGAAATATCCGCTGCAACGTTATTGCTCCCGGATTCATCGAAACCGAAATGACTGCGGCCCTCGATGAAAAAGTTGTTCAGTCGTGGCGCGATGGAATTCCACTGAAACGCGGTGGAACACCGGAAGACGTTGCGAAAGTTTCTCTTTTCCTGGCAAGCGATTTGTCGTCGTATGTAACGGGACAGGTGATTAATGTGTGTGGCGGAATGTTAACGTGATCAATCTCCTGAAAGGAATTCCAATTTGAAACTAAGTATTGTAACTGAAGCGCCTGGATGGTTCCTGCTGATTTGTATTCTGGCAGGTCTCATTTATTCTGCTGTGCTGTATTTCCGCGACAAGCGGTATGAAGGAATTTCGAAAGGAATCCTGTACCTGCTTTCGTTCCTCCGTTTCACCACGGTGACCATTCTCGCTTTTTTATTATTATCGCCGCTCCTCAAAACAGTTTTCCGCGAAGTGGAGAAACCGGTGATCGTGATCGCAACAGATCATTCTGAATCGATCATCGCCGGCAGGGATTCTGCCTATTACCAGGATAAATTCATCCCTGAACTGGATGCCGTTGCCGAAGCGCTCAGCGAAAAATTTACCGTGGTGCGTTATTCCTTTGGTGACCATTTTGCAGAAGGCGAAGATTCGCTGTTCGATCACAAGGAAACCGATTTCACCACGTTGTTTGCCGAACTGGAAACGCGTTACAGCAACCGGAATCTCGGTGCTGTTGTGGTAGCCAGCGATGGAATTTTCAATCGCGGAGGAAGTCCCGTGTACAGCGCCACCTGGCTGAAAGCGCCGGTGTTCGCTATTGCGCTCGGCGATACCGTAGTGAAAAAAGATATTCTTGTGCAGGACGTTCACCACAATTCCATCGCATTCCTTGGAAATAAATTCCCGGTGGAAATGGTGGTCCGCGCAAACAAAGCGAAAGGGGAGACGGCAACGCTTACGTTGAAAAAAGGCGGACAGGTACTCAACACGCAGAAAGTTGCACCCGACCAGGACGTATTTACCACCACGTTTCCGGTGGAACTGGAAGCAACATCGATCGGTATTCAGAAATACACGGTGGAAGTTTCCACGTTGAAAGACGAAGAGAATACCGTAAACAACACTTTCGACTTTTTCGTGGAAGTACTTGATTCGCGCCAGCGCGTATTGATCATTGGCGCAGGCCCTCACCCGGATATCGGTGCATTGAAATTATCGATCGAAGGAAACGACAATTACCAGGTCACCACTGGAATTCTCGGGCAATTTAATGAGCCGGTCAATAAATACAACCTCGCCATCCTGCACAGTATTCCTTCGGAAACCGCGCAGGGACAGAAACTGCTTTCCGATCTATCAGCCGCGGGAATTCCTGCCTGGTACATCACCGGGATTCAATCGCGGTATACTGTTTTCAACAGCCTGAAGACCGGGCTTACCATTAACACCAGCGGCTCCCGTGCGAATGATTGTCAGCCGGTTCCCGCAAAAGACTTCCCGCTTTTTTCGATTTCAGAAACGACTACGGACTACATTTCGCGGCTCCCTGCGGTGCAGGTGCCTTTTGCAACATTCGAATCGACCAATTCGGTGACACCGTTCATGAAGCAAAAGATCGGCAGCCTCGCCACCGATTTTCCACTCTGGATTTTTTCCACGCAGGAGTCGCGCAAGGTTTCTGTATTCGCCGGTGAAGGACTCTGGAAATGGAGAATGGCGGACTTTGCCGATCATGGCAACCACGAAATTTTTGATGAGCTCATCGGGAAAACCATTCAGTATCTTTCGCTGCAGGAAGAGCGTAGTTTTTTCCGGGTGAGCGGCCCAACGTCCAAACCGGAAAATGAACAGATCACTTTCGATGCGGAAGTCTACAACCAGAGTTATGAGTTGATCCAGACTCCGGATGTGTTCATGGAGATCACCGACGAAGCCGGCACAAAGTACAAGCACACGTTTTCAAAAACTTCACGTGCGTACCATCTCGATGCCGGTCGCTTCAGTCCGGGAGAATACGCCTGGGAAGCGAAAGTGAAAATCGGAAACGATTCGTACACGAAGAATGGGCGGTTTGTCGTAACCCGGCTCATGGCCGAACGGGCGGTAACCACAGCCAACCACCGCGTGTTGTTTAACCTGGCCCAGATTCATAATGGACAGGTGGTGTATCCGGCCACGATGAAATCGCTGGTTGAGATTCTGACCGCGCGGGAGGATATCCGCCCGGTGATTTACAATCCTCAAAAGCTGCTGGAACTGGTCGAAATGTGGTGGATTTTTGCCATTATCTGTGGTTTATTAACATTGGAATGGTTCATAAGAAAAAGGCAAGGAGCTTATTAACAGGCTTGTATGTCTCTGTTTTTTGCCGTATTATTGTGAAACAGAACACAAAAAACACCACAAACACATGAAAAATTTCATCACAGCTAAATTAGTTCTTGTTCTACTTGCTTTCGGTACAGTTGCTTTTGTGGCTGAATCATGTGGATCAAACAAACACGCTTGCGGAACAAAACACCAGAAGCGTCAACGTCATAAGCGCATCAAAAAGAACACTACGTTCATGAGCGGTTTCCAGGCTGTGGAAACTACCACTACGAAGTAGTTTCAAACTGAATTATAAAAAAGCATCCTGGATATTCCGGGATGCTTTTTTTGTGCTGTGAAAACTCATTAGCATTTCAATTGCTTTACCATTCTTTCACCACGGCGCATTGCTGAAGTGTTACTCGCGCGGCACGGCGAACGGGGCAAATCGCTTCGCGATTTAATGTGCGGCCAGATGATCGGCTATAAAATGAAAATAAAAAATTGTACACGGAAACCACGGAATGCGCGGATGCACACAGAATCCTGAATTATACTTTCCGTGAAATTCTGTGTATTCAGTGCATTCTGTGTACCATTAAATCCAATCGCGTAGCGATTCCACCATGCCGCGCGGGAAATGGTTATCAAACATGAGCGCCGTGCCTCCGTGGTTAATTTTTTGACACGAGTTATTTCTTCTCTTTCAGCAGCCTCTCCAACCCAAACATCTCATCCCGCAAACGAGCTGCTTCAATGAAATCCATGTCCTTCGCTGCTGATTCCATCGCGCGTTTCGTTTTCTGTATCGCTTTCTCCAGTTGTGGAGCGGTCATGTATTGATACACCGGTTCGGATGCAATACTCAACGAAAGCTCATTTGCTTCTGAATACGCTTCACCCGTTTTGTACGTAGACGTGCCTCGCGTTTGTGCCAGGATAGAATTGATGGAATCCCTCGACTTCACAATTCCCCGCGGACTCTGATCGTGTTCGAAATTGTACTGGATCTGTTTCTTTCGGCGACGATCCGTTTCATCCATCGTCTTGCGCATGGAATCCGTGATCTTGTCGGCGTACATAATAACTTTTCCGTTTACGTTACGCGCCGCACGACCTACGGTTTGCACGAGCGCACGCTCGGAACGCAGGAATCCCTCTTTGTCTGCGTCGAGGATGGCGACCAATGAAACTTCAGGCAAATCCAGTCCTTCACGCAGGAGGTTGATGCCAACGAGCACGTCGAAAATGCCTTTGCGCAGGTCCTGCATAATTTCCACACGTTCCAATGTGTCCACGTCGGAGTGAATGTAGCGGCAACGGATTCCTACGTTTGCAAAATATTTCGAAAGCTCTTCAGCCATGCGTTTCGTGAGCGTAGTCACCAGGATACGTTCATCACGCGCGGTGACTTTGTTGATTTCATCGAGAAGATCATCGACCTGTCCTTTGCTTGGACGGATCTCAATCATCGGGTCAAGCAAACCGGTAGGGCGAATAACCTGCTCCGCAAAAATGCCTTCGCTTTTTTCGAGTTCGTATTCGGCAGGTGTGGCGCTCACGTAAATAACTTCGTTCTGCATGGCTTCGAATTCCTCGAAACGCAACGGACGATTATCCATCGCAGAAGGCAAACGGAATCCGTGTTCCACCAGCGCTTCTTTCCGCGAACGGTCGCCGCCCCACATGGCACGCACCTGCGGAATGGTCACGTGACTTTCGTCAATCACCATCAGGAAATCATCCGGAAAAAAATCGAGTAAACAGAAAGGCCGCGTTCCTGCTGCACG
>DATHKF010000313.1:0-10975 GCA_035489505.1 Bacteroidia bacterium
ACATGTTATATCGTACTTTTGATTTCATGCTGCAAAAAGGAGATCCCAAAGTCATTCGCGCCTGGACGTTCTACGATTGGGCGAATTCAGTTTACCCACTGGTTATTTCGTCGGCAGTATTTCCGATCCTGTTTGAATCCAAAACAAGTGTGAAGGTTGATGGCGTTACAGTCTTCGACCAGGTTTCATTTTGCGGAATGCATTTTAAGAACACCGAGTTCTACGCGTACCTCGTTTCGCTTTCGTACATCACCGTAGCGATCATCGCGCCGATCCTTTCCGGTATTGCGGATTACACGGGCAACAAAAAACGTTTCCTGCAGTTCTTCTGTTTTCTCGGTGCAATTTCCAGTTCGCTTTTATTTTTCTTCGACCCGGTGAACACCGGTGCTGAACGGATTCCATTTGCATTGGGACTAACCATCATCCCGCTGTTCTTTGCGAGCGTGGGTTATTGGGGAAGTCTCGTTTATTACAACGCCTATCTTCCTGAAATTGCAGAACCCAAGGACCACGACAAGATCAGCGCACGCGGATTTTCAATGGGATATTTCGGCAGTGCCATCCTGCTAATCATTGTATTGGTACTGACACAATTCACCGGCATCATGCCTTTCAAAGGAGCATTTCCGCTGGTGGGATTGTGGTGGATCGGTTTTGCGATGATCACATTCCGTCGCCTGCCGAATAATGTTTACGACCGGAAAGTGGAAGGAAACATCATCAAGAAAGGTTACCAGGAACTTGGAAAGGTGTGGAAGGACATTAAGACCCGTTTGCAGCTGCGCCGCTATCTCGCGAGCTACTTCATGTTTAACATGGCGGTGCAAACCGTGATGATCATGGCTACTGCATTTGCAAACAAAGAAGTCACCGGAATCAAAACGCAGGACCTCATCATCAGCATTCTGATCATTCAGTTTGTGGCGATACTCGGTGCGTTTTTATTTTCCAAAGTATCAGCGAAAGTCGGGAACCTCGCCACGCTCGGAATTGCGATCGTGATCTGGATTTTTCTATGCGCCGGAGTTTATTTTCTCGTGCACGTGCCGTGGCAGTTTTACATCGCGGCTGCTGTAGTGGGATTGGTCATGGGCGGTATCCAGGCCATTGCGCGTTCTACCTATTCCAAAATGTTACCGGAAACGCAGGACCACGCATCGTACTTCAGTTTCTTTGACGTGAGTGAGAAAATTGGTCTTGCAATCGGAACATTTACATTCGGGTTGATCGAAGGACTGGCGGATATCCGCACTTCTGTTCTCGCACTCATCGTTTTCTTTGTTCTGGGTTTTGTACTTTTGCTCCGCGTTCCCAGGTTGGAAACCGCACAGTAGATTTTCGGTTTATTATTTTCAATTTCCCACGTGAATGATTGTTGACTTGTTTATTCCATGTTTCGTTGACCAGTTCTACCCGAACACGGCCATGAACATGATCAAAGTGCTGGAACGTGTGGGGTGCGGAGTCAATTACAACCACGAACAAACCTGTTGCGGCCAGCCCGCTTTCAACGCGGGCTACTGGGAACAATGCAAAGATGTAGGCGAGAAATTCATCAAGGAATTTCCAACGGACCGTTACATCGTTTCTCCTTCTGCGTCGTGTACCGGTTTCGTGAAAAATTATTACGGCGAAGTTTTCCAGAATTCCGTTTTGCACAACCAGTACAGGCAGGTGCAGAAAAACATGTACGAGTTCTCCGATTTCCTGGTGAACATTTTAAAGATCACCGATCTCGGCGCCAAACTCGACGGTGTTGTAACCTTCCACGATTCATGCAGTGGCTTACGCGAGTATGGCATTCACCGCGAACCGCGCGTGTTACTTTCCAAAGTGCGCGGCATTGAATTCCGCGAGATGAATCAAACCGATACCTGTTGCGGATTCGGCGGAAGTTTTGCCGTGAAACACGAAAACATTGCTGTGGGTATGGCCGAGCAAAAACTCATCGCTGCCGAAGCGGTAGGCGCCGATTACCTGGTTTCAACCGACATGTCGTGCCTGATGCACATGGAATCCTACATCAAAAAGCAGCAGAAAAACATCAAAGTGATGCATTTGGTTGATGTTTTGGCCGCCGGCTGGGAGTAATAAGAATTCTTCAACACTCCATTGCCCCGGGATGTTTTAATCACTAAATTGTATGACAAATTACTGGTTATGCATTGGGGGCATGGACCATTCCGATATTTTCTTTTTATTCTGTCGCTGTTTTGCTACGCGAATGGATCGGCGCAGACTGTTGGCGATTATCAAACTGTAGCCAACGGAAATTGGAATGTACTGGGCACATGGAACACGTGGAATGGTGCGTCGTGGGTAGCACCGGTTGCAGCACCGAATAGCACGAACGGAGTAATCACGATCCAGGCCGGACATACAGTCAGCATTACTGCAGTCGTAACTTTTGATGAAGTGATCGTGAATGGTACGCTGAACACGGCAACCGCGATCCAACCCACACTCGCACAGGGAACCGGGGTAGACCTCACCATCAACGGAACATTTACGGATAACAACACCACCGCCAATCAAATGGTGTGGACCGCAGGAGCGACCTGGCAAATGGGTGCTGCAGGAACATTGATCAAAACGAACACCTCGAGTTCGAACAACTGGCAAAGCAATTACCAGGGTGGTATTACAAATATTCCGGCTACGTCGAACTGGATCGTGAGGAAAACGGTCATGGCACAACCGCCGATGTCGAGCACAACACCGGCATCCGGTTCGGTCTATCCCAACCTGACGCTCGAAAATATGACGGCAACAACGTGGACTACGGCTGCCGGCAGTTCTTTCACGGGCTTCGCGATCAATGTTACGGTCAAAGGAAATCTTGACATTGGCGGTAGTGGTGTACAGAACGTAAATTTTCTGAACGGCAATACGCACGCCAATCACACGGTGGTTCGCGGGAACGTACTTGTGCGTGCCGGAAGCACGATCCGCAATGAAGGAACCGGTCTTGAAATACAGGGCAATCTTACCGTGAACGGAACGATCAGTTACGATGCGAATGATGCGCGAAGAATTGTTTTCAGTGGAACAAACAATCAAACTGTTTCGGGAACCGGAACATTGAACGTATACGATCTGACGATGAACAAAACATCCGGAACGGTAACGTTGAACAGAACAGTTACCGTGAACAATCTCACTACGTTTACATCCGGTGTGATGAATACATCGGCAGCAAACCTCCTCATCATTGCGGCAACGGGAACAGTAACCGGTGCAAACAACACCAGTTATGTCGACGGGCCCGTTCGTTATCTTGGAACCTCCGCATTCACATTCCCGGTTGGAGAGAACGGCGATTACCAGTCTATTGGTATCAGCGGATATACGGCCGTGCTTCCGATCTGGACTGAGAATTTCAACAACGGTTGCACACAGCTGTGTCCGGCTTCATCTTATCCAGGGTGGAGTGTAACCAATACAGGCGCGAATGGAACTTCCGCGAATGATTTTTATATCAGTTGTGCAGAAAACGGAAATGCTGTCGGTGGTTGCGGAACAGGTTGCGGATCGGATGCTACGCTGCACCTGGGTAACGTATCCACTTCGCCGGCTGCATTCATCTTTTGTCCCACCGGCGACTGCGGAGCTGCCTACGATGCAGGTGTAGGATCGGGCACATGTCTTACTTCGAAGCGGGCTGAATCGCCAACGATCAACTGCACGGGTTACACGAACGTTATTTTTTCATTCAAGTACATGGAAGGCGGCCAGAACACAAACGATAATGCCCTTGCCTGGTATTTCGATGGCGCAGTATGGACGATGGTTGCGGACATGGCTAAAACCGTTGTCTGCTCCGGGCAAGGTACGTGGACCG
This sequence comes from Bacteroidia bacterium, assembly GCA_035489505.1. GTDB lineage: Bacteria > Bacteroidota > Bacteroidia > Palsa-965 > Palsa-965. The sequence goes on from DATHKF010000313.1 coordinate 3,845, forward strand.
CATACAGTATTGCATTGCCTGCGAGTGCGAACAACAATCCGAATGTGAAAATCGGTTTCGAGTGGGTGAACAATGATGACGGCTCCGGCGCCGATCCTTCATTTGCTGTGGATAATGTGCAACTGGGAGTTGTGGAATATTTCACAGCAGAATATTTTCATACTGATCCGCAGGTGCCGTACGGTTCAACGATCGTTCCTTCGCTGCAGTATCTCAGCAGCTGCGAATATTGGATTCTTGATCGCGCACCGGGTACAGCAACATCCACATCTGTAACGCTTGCATGGGATGCAAACAGTTGTCCCGTGTGGGCACTTAGTGATGTACGTGTGGCACGCTATGACGGAATCAGTACGTGGCAGGATGAAGGAAACGCATCTACAACCGGCACGACTGCGGCGGGAACCGTCACGAGTAATGCGGTCACGACATTCAGTCCGTTTACACTCGCAGCGATAACCACAAATCCATTACCAGTAACGCTGGTGAATTTCACAGCAGTGTATAACGATGGAGTGGTGAATGTTGATTGGGTCACGCAGTCGGAACTGAACAACGATTATTTTATTGTTGAACGCGCTGAAGAGGGAGGAGAGTTTATTCCGATCGGACACATCGACGGGCATGGCACTACATCGCAGCAGCACGTATACCATCTCACGGATTACACGCCACCACCGGGCGTTCTTTATTACCGGTTGAAGCAGGTGGATTTCGATGGTCAATTTGCGTACAGTCCGTTGCGTATTGTTTCAACGGATGAAAATGCATTGCTCGATATTCTCTCGATGGAAACCACGGAAGGGCAACTCCTGTTGAACGTAATCGCGGCTGAAGGATCAACCGTTTCGTTGAACATTGTGGATGCCGCGGGAAGATGTGTTTATTCGGGCCAGCAGGTAATTCAAACACAACCTACGCGTTTCGCTTCCGGAATTTTGAGTGCGGGAATTTACTTTGTGCAGATTTCTGATGGGTCGCGGGTTGTTAACCGGAAAGTGAGCGTGTATTGATGTGCAGATTTGCTGATGTGCAGATGGGTTCGTGCATCTTGCCTGACCTCGGCTCCGCTCGGTCTGACAAGGCGTCGCTATCCCGATTCGTCTTAAGAGACGTGGAAACTCGTTCTATTTGGAAAACTCTTCTGTTGAAACCGCTTGTCAGACCGAGCGGAGCCGAGGTGACAAGGTGCGAAACGTGATCAGCACATTACATAATTCTTGTATTCCCCGATCCTGATTCCAATTGTCCGCTCTACCCACATGAGAAACTTCATTTTCATTCCCCACTTCTTACGTGTCGGATCAAACGAAAACTTCCAGTTCATTTTCTGAATGCGCTCTTGCATCGCTTGCGGATGTGTGCCTTCAAATTTGGCTAGTGAATCAATCTGTGAGTAATCAAATTCATTCACGGCCGGAATGTTCTGCTTCATCCAGTTGTCATCGTGCCACATTTTGTGAAATGTTTCCTGCTTGGCCTGCTGCGCTTCCGGTGGTTTTACCCAGCCGTAGTGGAAGACAGTTGCGTCAATCGCTTTGACTTTCAGTTTCGTGTTGTCGGTGTGACGAAATCCCTGCGCGTCTTTGTATGAACGGATCGTTTTGTTTTTTCGCACAATGCGAATTTCTTTCCGGTACCATTTCCGGGAATCGCCCACGTAATCGTACGAACCGTAAAAGTGTTTGTAATTGAAGAGAAGGCCTTCGACGTTTTTGTCGTCCTTCCATTTTTCCATGCCCGCTTTGATTGCCGGAAGAAATTTCTCGTGGATCACTTCATCACCCTGGATGTAAAAACACCAGTCGGCTTTTTCGGAAATAGCATCGTAGGCTTTGTTCGTTTCATCGGCGAGCACCTTTCCTCCTTCACGGAGCGAGTCGTCCCAAACGGTTTCGATGATTTTGATTTTCGGATCACCGATACTTTTGATGAGTTCTAAAGTGGCATCTTCAGATTTTCCGACGGCCACAACAAGCTCATCACAAAGCGGAAGAATGGAACATATCGCTTCCACGATCGGATAATCGTACTTGATAGCATTGCGGACGATGGTGAAACCTGAGATGAACATGGTGTGGATGTAAAAGTAAGGAAAAGAGGACGAAGCAAACCGAAGCGTGCGTTCATTGCATATCGACCAGCTCTATCCTATATTTGACGATACGCTGACCCTTTAAAGTACAATCAAACATTTCATGCATGGACAGAACGCTGAAAGTCTACACTAAAACACAACACCTCTTCGCGGAGTTTACATTTTACTACGATCATGAACGCCAGGCTACGGCGCATTATACCCAGTATCGTCGTTTGTACCGGGATGATGAAGAAGATGATGCGAAGTCAGTTTACCCCATTGATGATCGGGATCTCGACCTCGATTACAAAAAAATTTCTTCAATGGATCAGATCAAAGCGCATGATATTGAACTGGTGAAAAAAGAATTGGGTGGCGACATGCCGAATCCAAAGGATTATACCTTCGTGTATGAGCCTCAGCCGATATTGCAACGGTACGTGGTGGAAAATCACAAGGGCTGTATAGGCATGATCAATGCGGTGTTCGACTTTAACGGCAACACGAAGGAAGTGAAGTTCCTTTCGGCGCGTAGTCCCCGGTATGATGTGGACATATCTTCCAACAGCCTCGAAACAAACCTGGAGTGTATCCTGAGAATTCCGCTGCACAGAGACAGGGAACAGCCGGGGCAAATCAGCAGCCACGACCTGAAGCGACTGGATCGCTGGTATTAGCACTAATTATTTTACCCATGAGTAAAAATGCGCGTCTTAAAATCGGTGAGGGAAAAATCAGCGGGTATCTCGCGATATTTCTGGCCATTGTTTGTTTCGGGATAACGGTGTGCGCTTATTTTCCGGAGTATCTCACCACGGCCGACTTTCGTAAGCTGTACAAACCGAACCTGATTAAATGGACGTTGCTTGGAGTTCTCGCACTGTCCTTTGGTTTTGCAATTACCAGTTTCATTCTCAGTAAGAAAACCAAACTCGGTTTCCTTGCTGTACTGATCATTGGCGGTACGATACTGCTCGGATCCGGTTTGCCTGATCACGATGGAATCGATTCGAAAGCATTTACACTTGGACTCGATTGGCTGCTGGTGGATATCCTGATTTCCGCTTTCATATTCATTCCGATCGAATTGTTTCTACCGAAACGATTGGACCAATCGAAGTTTCATGCAGAGTGGAGAACCGATCTCGTGTATTTCATGATCAGTCACTTGCTCATCCAGGTGACCGGAGTGCTCGTGCAATTACCCGCCGTCGCACTTTTTTCCAGTGTCGGTCTCGATGTATTCCAGCAGTGGGTTCAGAACATCTGGTTTGTACCTCAATTGTTCCTGGCATTACTGGTGTCGGATTTATTTCAGTGGACCGGGCATTTTATTTTTCACAAGGTTCCGTTTCTCTGGCGCTTCCATTCCGTGCATCATTCCACAAAGGATCTCGACTGGCTCGCGGGTTCCAGAACGCACTTCATAGATATGATTGCTGTGCGCGCCATCTCCTTTCTTCCGCTCTACATCTGCGGATTCAGTCCGGCTGTGTTTACTACTTACATTGTAATTGTTGCGATACAGGCCGTACTTGCACATTCCAATACGCGCATCAATTTTGGTTTTCTTCGGTATGTGTTTGTCACACCGCAATACCATCATTGGCATCATTCTGCAGATCCGAAAGCGTACGACAAGAATTTCGCTATTCACTTTCCGTTTATCGACATGATATTCGGAACCTATTATCCAATGGGAAAAACATGGCCGGAAAGTACGGGACTCGGTGACGTGAAATTTCCCAAGGGATTTGTGAAACAGTTTGTATTTCCTTTTGTCAAGGACCCGGCGAAGGAAAATGAGATTAAGAATCCAAGCGAACGGTGATGTGAGAGTGTTGAAGTATTAAAACTTCTCCTTCCTGATCACGCCTTCCTTCGGAGGTGAAGTATTGGTCCACGTTCCTTTTTTCTTTCCGTTTTTATATTCACCGGTCCAGACTGTGCCATTGGCATAAGTCTCTGTCCAGGTACCTTCTTTCAACCCGTTTTTATATTCACCTTTAGCGGTAACGGCTCCGGTTGAGTCATAGAATTCCCACTCGCCATAACGGGTGGTCGTGTGGATGATCGGACCTTTCATGAGCACTCTTCCGTTGGTGTCGCGTTGCTGGTAGTGCAGAACAGGCTGGCCGGTGAATGTAGAGATGCTCCAGATTTCGCGGTACTCACCATTGGGATATTTTGTTGCACCGCTGACCACCTGTCCGTTTTTGTATTCAAAGTGGAGGTACTCAATTCCGTTGGACGCCATAGCGGAATGTATAGTCATCTGACCATCTTCAAACGTCCATCGTTCGGCGCCGAACAAATTATACTGCTGATAGTAATCCAGGCGATCGGGTTGCAGATTGCGGTACTCGGTACTGTCATAGCATAGCTTCGTTCCGTTTTTATCTGAAGGAGTTTTTGCGGACCAGAAACGAACCATCATGCAAACTGAATCCGTGCTTCCACTGTAGTATATATGTGCGGAATCATTTGCGGTGGCCTGCTGAGTAGCATACATCGCAAGCAGGCGATGACTGTAATTCGGAAAATGTGTCCAGCGACCGACCTTGGTCAGCACTTCATACTCATGATACGTTTTGGGAAGATTAGGATACATCATGTTCTCGAAGGAATCCAGGCGCACGGACAGTTCTGATTCGCCGATCATGCTGATCTTTCCAACCGTTGAGTATTGTACGAACTGGTACCGGTTTCCGATGATGTGTTTCATCTGCGTGGAAAGCACGTCACCCTGGGAATAATTCTCGCGGGTCTGTAAAACGCCGTGGGTGTAAACATTGTGTTGCACAATAGATTTTTTCGTTGAATCTGCGTTGCCCCAGTATTGGGTTTTCTCCCCGTGCAGTTTTCCCTCAGCGTAATTTTCTTCCATGTTGAGTGCCGCATTGCTCCAGTATTTCCACAAACCATCTTTCATCCCATTGACGTAAACACCTTCAGAACTTTTTTTGCCGGCGTAATCGTAAGCAACAAACGGTCCGTGAAGTTTTCCGTTGACCCACGTTTCCAGTTTTTGCAAACGTCCTTCCTGCATCTTTCCTTCGGCATAGTAACCGCCGCCGAAATATTTCCATTGCCCATCTTTTTTTCCCTGCTTGAAATTTCCACGGATCCAGATCTGATCCGGAGAGTGATACTGTTCCCATTTTCCATGGAGTACATTGTTCTGGCATTCGCCGCTGTACCAGACTTGTTTTGGCTGTTCCGGCTGCGGCTGATTTCCGACCCCCTTGATATAATTCCATGTGTAGTTCCCGAAGTACACTGTGGTGCAGGCATACGGTTGTTCAATCGCTTCGGGTGGCGCAGCATAAGCGGGTTGGATGAGTGCAAGCTCTTCCATGGAAAATCCGGAAGCTTCCTGCCAGGCATAAATTTCCGGATCGTCAATGTCTGCCGCGTGAACGAGATTGTTCCGCGATGAAATGCGCACCGCCAGGACTTCGAACCCGGATTGCTCCATGAGATGTCCGACCGCACAATGCGTGTTGAACTCGTCGATAAAAACCGGTGTGCTGTAACTGCAATGGTTCGCAGGAAAAATTCCGCGGGTGGCATACGCGTGAAGCACTTGAATGTTTTTGTTGCGCGCCGCGCGTTGTTCCTGACTCAACGCTGAAACATCTGCGTTGCGCAAAACGATTTCAACGGCAGCGAAATGAGCCTGAACGAAAGTCCGGTCATCCGGAAAATATTTCGCGTTGCCTGCAAATTGCATGGAACGAAACGAAGTCCAGTTCGCATTCATGGACTCCAGCTGATCCTGGAATGATCCGGCCGAAGCCTGTACAGCGATGAAAAGCAGGTAAATCCCGGTAAAATATTTTTTCATGATTTGAAGCGATTTCAGATAAGATGCACGAACAATTGTTTTTTCACAGTACACTTCAAAAATATCCAGGTTCAATTCCGGCAATAATTCGCGGTAAGTTTCGTTTTATGCCCGGCACAACACCATGATCTTGCGAAAACTCATTGTTATACTGCTGGTAACCACGGCTTGCACAGGCGCGAGCGGTCAGAAGACTGACTCGCTGAATTATTTTCCGGAAAAAACCGGTTTTGAGGTCAGCATGTCTTTGGTGACTTCGTATGACTTCGATGGGATCACGGGTTTTTCCTTTGGATTCGGCAGGGAGTACGCATTGACGGAAAAACTGGGATTGCGGCCCCAACTGCTGATTTCATTTACAGGGTATAAACCGCCGGATGATGTGTATGTGGAGTCCACTTTTCTGGAAGTTCCGCTGCATCTCATGGTCAGACCTTTCAAAACGAAGCTGGCCCCATTTTTCACAGCAGGAACTTCCCTGAAAATGAATGTGCCCACCGGCTCTACTTACCTTTTTGCAGAAGGCGGATTGGGTGTGGAATGGAGTTTTCCATATTCATCCATTGCACCTGAATTCAGATTTTCGCTGGGGAAAGAAATGCAGATCGCATACGTCGGCGTTCATATCAGAATATAGGTCTGTTTAAACGCAAAAGGGAAGACCTTCCGATCTTCCCTCTGGATTATGCTGCACCGGGATATTACTGCTTCACAATGCGCGTTGTATAACTCACACCATTCATCGTAATCCGAACCAGGTACATTCCGTTTTCTTCCGGAAGGGTTACAGTAACGAGATTGCTCACTGGTTTTTCACTGGAAACAATTTGCCCGGTTGCGTTGAAGATTTCGATATTCGCGTCCGAAAACAAATGACTCAGCTGAATGGTAATGTTATCACTCGTTGGATTCGGGTAGACGCTGAACACATTGCTTTCGTTTGCAACGATTTCCGTGATCACGTTTGTACATGCGCTTGTATCACTGCACGCACCAACGGTTACAATTACCGCATAATCTCCGCTTTGCGAAGGAGTGAAACTCTGATTCGTTTCACCTGCAACCGGTGCATTTCCATTGAGACAATCAATCCACTGGTAGGTTGCGCCGTTCTGGTTGGCAGTTGCTGTATTTCCGGCAACAGTGGTTGTAACGTCAATAGTGCTGCTGATGGTGAGATCTGTGGTTACCGTACTGTCGCAAC
>DATHKF010000314.1:0-5517 GCA_035489505.1 Bacteroidia bacterium
CTGAAAAAATGTTGATGGATGCTTTGGATTTTCTTGGAGAAAAGAGTTTCGACTTTTTCTGTCCATGGAAAAATTGGGACCGTATGTGGTAAAGCACTGTTCTCACCCACCGGTAGCCCCATAGGGGCGAAACCTTGCTGGCCTCACTGAAAAAATGTTGATGGATGCTTTGGATTTTCTTGGAGAAAAGAGTTTCGACTTTTTCTGTCCATGGAAAAATTGGGACCGTATGTGGTAAAGCACTGTGCCCACCCCCAGGTAGCCCCATAGGGGCGAAACCTTGCTAGCCTCACGCGTTAGCGTGAGGCTAGCAATTGCGAAGGCAAACCTGAGCTCCGTAGGAGCGAAACTCCGATATTTGCAAAGCACCATGACGGCATTTCTCTCCAGATACAAACTCCTCTTCCTCTACGGCGTCTCCCTCGCGCTCGTACTCTTCCTGCTGAAATGGCTCGAACTCCGTTTCATCATCATCGATCACGCGTTTGAAATTTACGTGGGTGCGATCGCCGTCATTTTTACAGCCCTCGGGATCTGGCTCGCCCTCAAACTCGTCAAACCAAAAATCCAGGTAGAAACCGTGGTGATCGAAAAAGAGGTGTACATCACCAACGATGGCGATTTTACGCCCAACGAAAAAGAAATCGTAAAACTCGGCCTCAGCAAACGCGAGATGGAAGTCCTCCAACTGATGTCGGAAGGATTGAGCAACCAGGAAATCGCCGACAAACTCTTCGTTTCATTGAATACGATCAAAACGCATTCTTCCAAAGTTTTTGAAAAACTGGATGTGAAGCGAAGGACGGCTGCCGTAGAAGCGGCCAAACGCCTGATGATCATTAAGTAAGAAAACCGGGAAAGGCCCAACTTCGGATTTCACGCAAGACCTACTTTAGTATGAAAGCCGGCACTTCATCCCAAAATCACCCGAAAGAATGACGGATTTTGAAGCCTGAGAGCCGAATTTCGCCGCATCATTCACACAAAAACTCATCATTATGAAAAGAATAGTTTTAGTATTCGGACTTATTTCAGGCGTAATCATCTCCGCGTTTATGGCCACAAGCATGGCCATTGTTGGTTGCTCAGGCGGCACGCCGTATGGGCCCATGAGCATGGTGATCGGCTACACCGCCATGCTGATTGCATTCTCGTTTATTTTCGTCGGTATCAAAAGTTACCGCGATAAACACCTGGGCGGGGCGATGACATTCGGCCAGGGCACCCAAACCGGTTTGCTGATTGCCGCAATTGCTGCGACTTTGTATGTTATCACATGGTCCATCGAATACCATTTCTTCATGCCCGATTTCATGGATACTTATTCGCAGCACATGATTACGGAAGCGCAGAATTCGGGAAAGAGTGCAACGGAAATTGCGGCGGAAGTCAAACAAATGGAAGACATGAAAGAGATGTACAAGAATCCTTTTTGGTTCATTCTCTTCACGTACATGGAAATACTGCCGATTGGAATTATTGTGGCGTTAATCAGCGCAGCGATTTTGAAGAAGAAGCCGAAGGAGCCGAAAGAAGTTATGGCGTAAATAAGTCCGGATGAAATACGGGTAAACCTTAGGCGCGAAATGTAACCACACCTGAGCGCCATCGGCGCGGAATATTGCTAGCCCCACGCGTTAGCGTGGGGCTAGCGTCCGAACGAAACACCAGAGCTCCGTAGGAGCGGAACAAAACCATGATCAAAGCGCTTGCGGAAAAACAACTTTGAAGCCTGGTTGAGCCCTGTAGGGGCGAAACATCGCTAGCTTCACGCGTAAGCGTGAGGCTAGCGTCGAACGAAACACCAGAGTTCCGCAGGAGCGGAACAAAACCATGATCAAAGCGCTTGCGGAAAAAACAAGTTTGAAGCATAGTTGAGCCCCGTAGGGGCGAAACATCGCTAGCCTCACGCGTAAGCGTGAGGCTAGCGTCGAAGGGAATACCAGAGCTCCGTAGGAGCGGAACATTGAACGAAACACAGATCGCCATCGGCGCGAAACATAGCTAACTCAGGGCGTCAGCCCGGGGCTAGCTACACCAAAAAACCGAGCTCCGCAGGAGCGGAACAAAACCACGATCACAATGAAAAACTTCACCATCACCGATCACATCCAGATCGCCGCACCCAAAGAAAAAGTCTGGGAAGTCCTCACAACCCCGGAGTTTATGAAACAATGGGACGAACTCCCTGAAAATTATTCCGGCGGAAATCTCCAACTCAACAGCACCATCGAATGGGAAGGATATTCGAAACTCACTGTTACAGATTTCAAAGAAAATGAAATCCTCAAACTGAATATGTACCTGCCTAAATTGAGTTTGGATCCATCACAATATGACGTGAGCTACACGTATCGTCTGACCGAAAGCAACGGTATCACAACTTTGAATTTTGAGATCGGAGATTTCTCCCCGCTGCCCGATCCGCAAAACTACATGGATGCTACGCTGGAGTTTGTGCACGGAGCAAAGGAGAAAATAAAAGAACTTGCAGAAAACAGCCGTTGAGGAATGTCTGAGCCCCTTGGGGGCGAAATATCGCTATCCTCACGCGTAAGCGTGAGGATAGCAATTGCGGGCAAAACCAGAGCGCCATAGGAGCGAAACAAAAAATAGACGCTTACGAAAAGACGAGGTCCGAATCTCGTTGAGCCCCGTAGGGGCGAAACATTGCTAGCCTCACGCGTAAGCGTGAGGCTAGCGTGCGCGAAAATATCAGAGCTCCGTAGGAGCGAAACTCTTATTTTTGATACATGAAATCCATATCCGAAAAATCCCCTCCATCCAACGGCATCGTCCGTGAATATTACGCGAAGGGCGAACTCGCCGCAACCGGAAAATATTCCAACGGACTTAAAACCGGCACCTGGAAATATTACCTGAAGAACGGACAACTTCGCGCCACTGGAAAATTCGTCAAAGGTAAAATGCACGGAGCCTGGAAATGGTACCGCGAAAACGGAAATCTCCTGCAAACAGGTGCGTTCAAAAACGAGATCCGCACAGGCACCTGGGCACGCTACGATAAAAACGGAAAGCTTTTCGATGAAGGAAAATACGAAGGCGAGAAAAAAGTAGGGGAGTGGAAGACTTACGATCCAACCGGTAAAATCAAAAAATCAAAAAAGCACTAGATGGAACAGGCACAGGCACAGGCGCAGGACGAAACGGTAACGCAAACCAATCTACGGATTATGGAATTGGTAGGATGATGGGAGAAAAAACGCATTATGAGCATCTTTGCTTTCTAGTTAGCTTTGCCGCACATCATCGTCCTGCCCAATGAGCATGAACTATTATATTTATTCAGATGCCGGTACGGTCGATGGACTTCCGTTTCCGCACCTGCTCAGCCAGTTCTTCGAACAATATCAAGGCTTTAGCGAAGAGAGTGAAGTCGCACAGGTTTCAAAAATTCTTGGCATTGATCTTTCTCCGTTTCAAAAATACAATGAGCCGGAAACTGCTCCCGTGGTGTGGCTCAATGTGAATGAGCTGATCAAACTTACCGCAGATTTTTCGAAACGAATCCGCGGAACCCCTGACTTGTTTTCGCGAATGAAATATGGCGGATTTCCCGGCACCTTGTTGCGCATTGAATTGATGAAGGCCGCACTGGTGAATGACAAAACCAAAATGGAACAAATCGTCAAGTCGTTTCAGGCCACTCCCGATTCTTCGTATCCGCCGGATACCGGCTACATCAAGCGCGGCGATTTATTGGAAGACGTAGCGGAGCTCGAAAAAATGCTGAAGCGCATCAAGTCCGAAGGTGGACGCGAGATCAAATTGGTTTACGTCTGATCATCTTCGAAGAAAATTCTACCGGAGTCCCGCTGACACTGATACCGACACTGACGCTTATTTCCACTCACCTTCACCAGCCGGTTTCTTCAGTTCAAACACATGCATCCCTTCATACACGCCCACCTCTCTTCGGAACAACGGACGTAGCGTCGTATCATTCAGTGTTACCTCCGAATTCGTATACAAATACTCCGCACCTTCTTTGATCAGGCATTCGACATTGTACCGTTGCATTTCACTGTCCACATACGTCCAGCCGCGCTTGTGGATGTAGTACGGCAGGATACACATCGTAAAATCATTACCCATAATCACCAGTGATGAATCCGGTACGGCCGCGCGCAACTGGTCGCGTTGTGTGTACCAGTATATCGGAAAGCCGGGATCATTTACATTCCAGCGCGAATCAATCTTCAGAAACGCCGTGAGTGGTGTAGCTACAACCAGCGCAATAGCGATGAAACGAATCACTTTTTTTTCAAAGCTGAATATGTATTGCCATCCCCACGCTGCAATCAGGAACAGCAACGGAAGAAAAGGCATCATGTAATAATCGTGAACGGTTGAAATAAGATTGATCTCGTAAAAGAAATAGAGCAGGAACAGGATCCCGGCCAGCACAAATGGTAAATACTGGCGACGGAGTTTTGCTCGGTAACGGAACAGCAGGTACAATCCAACAAGGAAAAACGGTAAAGCAGTGTAACCGAGAAAAAGTTCAGGGAGTGAATCTGTAATGTTCCCCACTAACGCATCAAGAATTGGTCTTGAATCGGGTGAACTGCTGAATATTCCTGCCAGCACCGCATTCGCCTGCATCTCCGGAAGAACGCTGATGTACCAGGCCAGGGCAGGTATCATGAGAAGACCGGAGATCAGCAGGAAATAACCGGCCGGTTTCATGCCTTTGTTACGGAGATAAATCACCATCAGTCCGATTGGAATTCCTGCGAACATGATGTAAGGAAGCTTGGCCAGCGTGGCAACAGACAGGCACGCGGTTGCCGCAGCAAACAACCAGAACTTTTTTTGCTGATCAGCACGCACGTAGAAATACATGCACCACACCGCAGCGCAAAGTGCGAGCAGGTCGGGCAGCGGGTTGATCATGTAATAGTAAAAGAGCGGCGAGAAAGTAAACATTGTGGCACCCGCATAAATCGTCGCCCTGTTTTTCGTGAGGAGCTGCAGCAAAAGAAAGAAGCCCCACACCGAAAGAAGTCCCATGATGAAACACACCACACGCGTGGTCAGAATACTTTGTCCGAACACAAAATACGTTTGCGCCACTGTCCACTGCATCACCGGAAATTCCTGTGCGCGTATACCATCACCACTTCCCCGTGCAAGATATCTCGGGTGAAAGATGGAATTGTCTTCTTCGTAAAAGCAATCGATGTTGGCTTGTGTATACGTCTGTCTCCAGGCGTGAGTGCCCAGGATATCCATTTTGAAAACGCGGAAATGGAGAACGAAAGTGATGATGAACAGGATGCCAAGAAATACTCCGGGTGTGAAGCGAAATTTCATGACCGTAGGTTAGCCTTCCAGCGCATCGCGGAGTACACGCAACTCGTCTACTTTATTCGGGTATCCGAGTTTCTCGTAAGAAGCCATCAGGTTATTGAGCAGGCGCCGGATGATAGACAGGTTCGAACACGGTGCGAAGAATTCCTGTTTCGGTTCGAGACGCTGCTGGCGTACAAACGC
>DATHKF010000315.1:0-5601 GCA_035489505.1 Bacteroidia bacterium
CCGGCATCCAGCAGAATGCCGTTGCAAACTGTGGTATCAGGACCAATATTCACAATAGGAAATGGGTTAATGGTTACGGGGATTGTATCTGTACCTACGCAGCCTACGGAATCAGTCACAACAACGCTGTAATTGCCCGAAGCCGTTACGGTATCCAGCTGGTTTGTTCCACCCGAACTCCAGAGGTACGTTCCCGGGAAGTTAGCGTCCAGTACTACCTGGCCACATCCTTCTGCATACGGCCCCAGTGCAATTGCCGGATCGGTTCCCAGGATCACTGTGGTTCCAACGGCAGCAGAATCGGCACAACCGTTGATGTTTGTTTTGATCATGTTGTAAACACCAGCCTGATCGGTCGAGTAGGTGTTGGTTGTTTCACCAACAAGCATTATTCCGTTCATGTACCACTGGCTTGTTCCACCTGAAGTAGCTGTGAGCGTAACTGAATCGCCTGAACATACCGTGCTGAAACCGGAAATAGCAACGGTTGGAATGTTGTTGACCTGGATCACATACGTGTAAACAGTGTCGCCACCGAAACCGTTGTACGTTTCAACCGTAACACTATAAGATCCCGGAGCGGAATACATGTGCGTTCCGTTGGTAATTACACCGTTAATTACTACTACTGAATCGCTGTTGCCGTCACCCCAGTGGAAGTAGAGGTGCGAAAACTGCTGGTGTCCGCCGCCGCTGATCGTAAGCGATTCGTTCTGACAGATTGTGTCGTCGGAAGCGTTGAAATAAGGCAGCATAACCAATCCGCGAAGATCGTCCGGGTTACTGGACAACGTTGCAGCATCATAAGCACCTGAAGTACTTAATCTTTTGAGATTACTGCTGATGTTCGAAACGATGAACGTAGTTGGACCATTGTACAACATCCCGAATGTTTCACCGCCTGCAGTTCCTGATATCGGAATGTTGGTTGGTGTATACGTTACATTACTCACCGGAAAGCGTTCCATAATTACAGTTCCGTTTCCGGACCAGTGGTAGATGTTATCACTGATGCGGTTGTAGGAGATAACTTCTCCGTCGGCGCCATTACCCATGGCATACATCAATGTTTTTACGCTTGTGGCCTTGTCGATTTTGTATAACGATTCCGGCACCACTGCTCCGTCCCCGGTTGAGCCATACAGCTGGCCGGTTCTGTCGAATGTAATTGACGAGAAATTATCGCCAAGATTATTTGTTGATGGATTGGCAGTAACCGATGTGCAAACGCCGGTCATGAGGTCAATCGTGCCAAGAACGCGGCCGGTCACTCCGGAAACTTTCATGACAACATAGGTAATCCCGGTTGTAGGGTCAGTTGCCAGACCATTCATACCCGTGATGGTGAAACCTGCCAATGTTGGTCCCACGCGGCGTACAACCTGCCAGTTGGTGGTATCAATGGCCCACAATGAATCCTGGAAAGGACTGCATCCCCAGATCCAGGGAGCGGAAACGGAAAGAGTTTGAGCTTGTACATGATTGGTTTTTACGCCAATCAGCAAAAAAGCTACGGCAATAAGTAGAAGTTTTTTCATAGGGATTGTTGGTGATTTAGCGGCAAATATAAATTAATTCCGCCAATCGCAGAGCAGGTATTTTTACCTGAAAATCATTGATTTGGCCTCGTTTTACGTTGAATGCTACTTAGCCGGACCGCCCAGTTTTTGAAGTGCGGCAAGAATGCGTTTTCCCCGTGAACGGATGGCCGGCGATTGTTCAGTCATTACCTGTTCTGTGATCAGGCGTAATTCTTCCGCCATTTCCGGGTATTTTTTTACCACGTTCCAGGCAGTGGTTATGGCAAATGCGCGGATTGCGATGGGGTGAGCGACATTCAGCACGTAACGGTAGGCGGCGTTCAATACTTCGGCGGCATGTTTTTCCGGGATATCAATTGCCTCCAGGAAGCGAAAAGTACTTCTGTACATCGCAGGATGCTGATTTTCTCTGTCGAGGTTCGCTAGAATTTGTCTCATCCATTTGCGAACCATCTCGGGGTGATCAACCACAATGTAGCTCAACGCCCAGGAAGATTTTCGTGCGAGGTCACCGTCTTTTCCCAGGAAGATTTTCATCAATTCATCAAAACGCTTTTGGTCGTCGCCAACGGCGCGGATGATTTTGTTGACGAGCGGCTTGGAGTGACCGGATGCAACGAGATCTAGGATTGATAGCGGTTTGTTGCTCATTTCATTGTTATTCGGAAGTTGGTCAGTGCGCAGTTTGTCAGTACGCAGTGCGCAGTCGTGCACGGGTAAACTGCGTACTGACAAACTGCGCACTCATCTTATTGCGGTTACGCTGATCTCCACATGCGCTCCCTTCGGCAACCTTCTTACTTCAACCGTTTCGCGTGCGGGATAAGGCCCGGTTCCAAAAAACGAACCGTAAATTTCATTGACCGTTTTAAAATCGTCGAGGTTCGTCAGGTAAATCGTGGTCTTCGCAATGTCCCTGATTTCCATTTTCGAAGATTCCAGGATCGCTGCAATGTTGTTCATCACGCGTTTTGTTTCTGTCGCAATGTCTGCAGTGTCCATCGCGCCGGTTTTCGGATCGAGTGCAATCTGTCCGGAGATGAACATGGCGTTACCGCGCATCACGGCCTGGCTGTACGGACCAATGGGTTCTGGTGCTTCTGTTGTGGAGATGGGACCGTTGTGTTCGGCGTGTTGTTGTTTTGCACTGAACGTGATCCAGATCAGGGCAACAATGGCGCAAACAGCAAACGCAACGAAAATAGAATTCTTCATCGCTCAGAACTACTTCGTTGTTGCAGGGCCTGCCGCGGCAATTTCGGTAATCGCTTTCACCAGGTGATCAAGGTCTGCCACGGAGGTGTACACATTGGGTGTTACGCGTACGCCGTGAATATTTTCCCAGTTGATCGCCACGGTGTGAATGCGGTACTTGTCCTGCAGCTTGTTGTCGATTTCTTCCGGCTTGAATCCTTCGATGGAGAAATTCGCGAGGGCGCAGGCAAATTTCGGATTGAGTGAAGTATTCAGTTTGAATCCGGGGACCTTCATGGCTTTCTGGCACCAGTAATTTTTGAGGTAGAGCAAACGGGCTTCTTTTCGTTTGGCGCCAATGAGCAGGTGAAAGTCGACAGCTTCACTGATCGCCATTTCAGAAGCAAACGAACGTGTACCGAGTGATTCAAACTTGCGGATATCGGTCCCATCCGGTTCGTTATTCGACATCAGTGCCCAGATGTTTTTGATCTTCTCTTTTTTGATCCACATCATGCCGCTGCCAAATGGAGCGCACAACCATTTGTGAAGACTCGTCGCCCAGTAATCGCAACCGAGATCACCAATTTTAAAATCGATGTGCGCGAATGTATGCGCACTGTCGCATATAACTTCGATGCCCCTGGCATGCGCCGCATCTGCAATTTTCCGGACCGGAATAATTTGTCCTGTCCAGTTGATCATGTGCGTCACGTGAACGATTTTCGTTTTCGCGGTAAAAGCATCAGTGTATGTTTTCGCCAGCTTCGCTTCGTCTTCGGAAGGTAAATCGTGATTGACCCAAACGAGTTTGATGCCTTCGCGTTTCTCCCGTTGTTTCCATGCGTTGAGCATGTTCGGGTAATCCTGTTTTGAAACAACCACTTCATCACCGGCTTGAAGTGTTAATCCAAAGATGATTGAATTCAATCCTTCTGTTGAATTCCGGTTGATCGCAATTTCTTCTGCATCCACACCGGCCAGTTCTGCGAGACGTCTGCGCAATGGTTCGCGGCCCTTGTCGAGTTCGCGCCACATGTAATACGATGGCCCTTCATTGCAATGTTGGTAATAACGGATGTGCGCATCCTGAACAGATTTCGGTTGCGGACTTACACCTCCATTGTTCAGGTTAATCAGATTTGGATTGACGGTGTACTGCAGGCGCACCCAGTTCCAGAAGTCTTCATCACTTGCAGCGTCTTCAGGAGACAACGTATTCACACGATCAACGGCATTCTGGAAACCTGTCGCTAAAATGGGTTCAAAAATCCCCGGCAACGAAAGCGCCCCGGCTGTTAACCCGGCTTTTTTTAGAAAATCCCGTCTTGAATTCATGGTCTGTGTTTGGTTCTTGAAAAGTACTACACAAACGAGGAAGAATCAAGTTATTTACGCGTAATGTATCGGTTAAATTTGGTAGTTGTTCCTTCAAGACAACTGAAAATTTAAATAACCACGGAGGCACGGCGTATTGCTTATCTGTTTCCCGTATCGGCACAGCGAACAGAGCAAATCGCTTCGCGATTTAATCTGTTATCCCAAATGTGTTTATGTAATACTATCACGAAGTGATATTTACCCGCGTCGTGCCGACGTGAGTGACGGTTATTAAATGTTATGCGCCGTGTCTCCGTGGTTATTTAAATTACAACGCGATGTTATTTCCGCAGAAGAAATAAATTTTTTCTACCCGAAGCCGGGTCGAGCATGTAGCCAGTGATCATCACCTGGTTCGCGTCGACATACATGCCGTAAGCAGGATCTTCATTTTCGTTTCCGAGCCAATCCTGCGAAATAAGATTTCCGTTCAGATCAATTTTCAGCGTGTAAGGATCCTGGTCGGGATCATGACTGGCGCTTCTGGCGGTGATGTAAATTTTATCGCGGAAGAGAATCATCGCTTCAGCTCCTTCGTGTTCATGATCGCCGTACGTAAAATAATTTCCTGCTGAACCATTTTCATTGATGAACTGCAGGAAAACATTGTGCGTGTGAATGTCCGTTGTTCCCGCGTGACCGGAAATGATCCACCCGTTTTCAATTTTCGTGATGCAGTGCGGCTCTTCATATCCCGATGTGCCAAATGGAAAATACCCGGTCATTGCACCTGCGTCATTCACGTTCATCAGGAAACCATCCGTACTTCCGTTGCCGGAACTGTTGGTGTAGCCGGTAATTCCGTATGAGCCGTCTCCGTTGTTGCATACGTTCATCGCTCCGTCGGCGGCGTTTCCTCCGTACGTATACGTCCACAACGTATCGCCATTGTTATCGAGACGTAAAATCCAGATGTTTTCATCGGCACTGCCGCCCAGTATACCGGCAACTACGTAGCCATCATTCACCGCAATGATATCTGTGGAAAGATCATTGTAAATACCGCCGTAAGTTTTGCTCCAGAGCTGATTTCCTTCTGCATCTGTTTTTACAATGAGCACGTCACTCGTTCCGGGGGTGTTTACGTCGCTCCAGCCGGAAATCACGTAACCGCCGTCGTTGGCTTTCACAAACGACCAGCATTGATCGTTACCTGCGGTTCCAATGAATCTCCGTTCGGTTTCATTCCCTGCGGAGTCAGTGAAAAACAAGAACAGATCGTTGTCGTTCAAAGGGCCATTGCCAAAACCACAAACCACAAAACCGTTGTTGTGTTTCAGGATATCTCTACCCATGAGATCGCCGGCGGAAGAATATGTTTTGTAAAAAGATGTGTAGTCCGGAACGAACGGATCTTTTTTGCATCCCGCGAAAACGGTTGCAATAAGCAGCACAACACAGATGCATTTCAACTTCACGGCAATCAGTATTGATTCAGATCAAAGATATTGGAATTTGTGCGATGCATTGTGAAGTAACCGTGCCC
>DATHKF010000316.1:0-18589 GCA_035489505.1 Bacteroidia bacterium
GCATGAACCTTTTCACCCTTCAGCAAAAATCACGCATGCTTGCCGTGTTGAACAACGCTCCATACAACGCCCTTCAGAATTCAACGGCCTGCCAGGCTTCATCAGCCGGAAACGATGCCGGAATTTCGGCGATCATCTCTCCGGGAATAACTCTTTGCGGCGGCACATTTACTCCGCAGGTTACCATTCGCAATTATGGAACAAACACATTGACGTCTGCAACCATTAGTTACCGCGTTGATATGGGGCCGATCCAAACGTACAACTGGACAGGCTCGCTGACCACCAATTCAACCGCAAACGTTACGCTGTCGTCCATGACAACAACTGCAGGCACGCACACATTCTCTGCGTACACCACAAATCCAAACAGCAGCACAGATGCGAACGCCGGAAACGATCAGTCGCAACGCACATTTACAGTGAGCTCAACCGGGCAAAACCTGCCGTACACACAAGGATTTGAAAGCACAACGTTCCCTCCTTCCGGTTGTACAATAAACAACCCGGATGCCGCAACAACATGGGCCCGCACTACTGCTGCTGCAAGTTCCGGTGTGGCTTCAGCGTACATGGACAATGCCAACTATGCTGCCAACGGAGAAGTGGATGAAATTGTCCTGCCAAACTTCAATCTTTCGTCAGTAGCCAACCCGGTAATGACTTTCGAACTGGCGTACCAGTTGTACACCGACCCGAACGCAAGTACACCATTCTCCGATACACTGCGTGTGTGGATCTCTACCGATTGCGGTGTAACCTGGACACAGATTTACGGCAAGTGGAGTTCTAACCTCACCACTACTACACCAACATTCAGCACCACAACGTTTGTTCCAACAGCAAACCAGTGGCGTCTCGAAACGGTTGCGCTCGGCGCGTACCAGTCGTACTCTAACGTGATGATCAAATTCCGTCACACTACGGATTATGAAAATCAGTTGTACATCGACGACATCAACATTCAGAACACGACTGGTGTAGAGAGCACAATGCTCGCGAACGAGATCAACCTGTTCCCGAATCCGTCAACCGGAATTGTGAACCTGGATGTGAACCTCCTGAGCCGCGACAACCTGGTGATCAACGTAAACAATGCGATTGGTCAGCGTGTAACGCAGGTGAGCGATAACAACACCTACGGTGGCCGCTATACGCTCGACCTGAGCAACGAACCAAACGGCGTGTATTTCATCGAAGTACAGACCGGAACTGAAGTGGTTACCCGAAGGATTGTGATCAGCCACTAAAAACTGTTTATTTTTTCTTAAAAAAAGGCTGTCCCAATCACTGGGCGGCCTTTTTTTATTTGTTAAAACGTTATATCTTCATCCTTGCACACCGAAATACCAAAACAGATGAAGAAATTACTACTCCCCGCTTTATTGCTGGGTTTGAGTTCAGCGTACGCACAACAGCTGCAGCGTTGCTCAAGCTATGAATACCAACAACAACAGTTAGCCGCAGACCCTGCACTGCAAGGTAAAATTGATGCTGTCGAAGAAGATTGCGCTGAATATGCACAGACTTATCCGAACGGTTACCAGTCGCGTGCCGTGGTTACAATTCCGGTTGTATTCCATATCGTATACGGTACCACTGCAGAGAATATTTCCGCAACGCGTATTTATGAGCAGGTTCAGGTCTTGAACCAGGATTACCGCAAACAAAACACGGATATCTCAAACGTGCCTGCTGCCTGGCAGGGAATCGCTGCCGATTGCGAAATCCAGTTTTGTCTCGCAGCAGTAGATCCGAACGGAAACTGGACAGATGGCATACACCGTGTGTCTACAACCGTTCCTTCATTTGATGATAACGATGACGTAAAACGTACTGCTGACGGAGGAACCAACGCATGGGACCGCAACAAATACCTGAACATCTGGGTATGTGATCTCGGCTCAATGTTGCTCGGATATGCACAGTTTCCGGGTGGAGCAGCTTCTACAGATGGAGTTGTACTTCACTACCGCTACACCGGGAAAACGGGCGCAATTTCTCCGTACAACAAAGGAAGAACTGCCACACACGAAGTAGGTCACTGGCTGGGTCTGCGTCACATCTGGGCCGATGATGGCGGTGGATGCACACAGGACGATAATGTATCCGATACACCGAAACAGGCTAGTGAAAACTACGGATGTTTCGCTGTAGGCTCAGTTCAAACTGACGGCTGCTCATCGTCTGCTCCCGGAATTATGTGGAGCAATTACATGGACTACACGGATGATGCCTGCATGTATTTCTTCACCTCAGGACAAAAAACAAGAATGTGGGCCGTGTTGAACGGATCACGTTTACCGTTGCAGACATCAACCGGATGCGTTATTGCAGGCGTACAGGATTTGTCTTTGTCACATGTGTTCACGCTCTATCCGAACCCAACAGACGGAATGGTTACGCTTGATTTTGGCGGCGCTGCTCCTTCAGATTACGATGTAACCGTGTTCAACACGCTTGGAGAAAAAGTGAAACAGGTTCACCTCGATATGCTGAGCGAACAAACATTCCAGCTGGATCTGCGCGATCAGTCAGCGGGCTTGTATTTCGTTGAAGTGCGCAATCAATCCGATAAGATCACACGACGGGTGCTGATTCAGTAAAACCCGTTTTCTATCCTGAAAAGAGTCGCTGGTGTTTACCCGGCGACTCTTTTTGTTTTAGGTGTATTCCCGTTTGTGAACTTCTTAGATCACTGAACAGAATCGGTTGAAACCGTTTGGCACGACCCTGATTCCATTGCCGGGGGCTTAAGCCCGGCAATGGCTAGCCCTTCGGTGGCTCAACCGCTTCAGCGGTTTTCAGAAGCCCATTTTCAGGTAGTGTCTCAGTTTGACCATTTGATATTTTGACACGGCGGCACGGCGCTAAAAGAAGCACGAAACCCGTTCTAAGCCCGGGCGCTCACGGCGCGTTACCGTTATCTCGCCGTGAGCGCTTGGGCTTAGAATAAGAAATGCCGTAAGAATTCGCCGTGTCGCCGTGTCAAAAAGCAAAGTGAGACACCACCCATTGTCACCCAAGCTGAGACACTAGCTTTTGTTTTGGTAACTTTGCAGACCGTTTTATTGCGGAATCGAAATACACGTGATCATGCAGAGAGAAGCACACATTGACGAAGTTATTGCATCACCTGTTCTCGCGCAGGGACTGAAAGCCATTGCGGAGAAAGTGAAGAACGGAGAAAGAATATCCACCGATGATGCGCTGTTCCTCTATGAGCACGGTGATGCTGGTTTCCTGGGCACACTCGCGAATTACGTGCGCCAGAAACGGCATGGCGACATTACCTACTTCAACCGCAATTTTCACATTGAGCCTACGAACATCTGCGTGTACGATTGCAAATTCTGTTCATACTCACGCCTGCTGAAACAGAAAGAAGGTTCCTGGGAATTGTCCATGGACGATATGTTCAACATCGTGAAATCGTATGATGGACAACCGGTGACTGAAGTGCACATTGTAGGCGGCGTTCATCCAAAACTCGGTCTTGAATTTTTTGGCGAGTTGCTTAAAAAAATCAAAGTGCATCGTCCTGAACTGCACATCAAAGGTTTCACCGCAGTTGAATTGCACTACATGATCCGCAAAGCGAAAATGTCGTACCGCGAAGGATTGCAGTACCTGAAAGATTGCGGACTCGATTCAATTCCCGGTGGTGGCGCAGAAATTTTCGATGAAGAGATCAGGAGACAAATTTCCGAAGACAAATGCACTTCTGCCGAATGGCTGGAGATACATCAAACCGCGCACGAACTTGGAATTCCTTCCAACGTAACGATGCTGTACGGACATATCGAAAATTATGCACACCGTGTTGATCACATGAACCGCGTGCGCGACCTGCAGGACAAAACGAATGGGTTCAACACATTTATTCCATTGAAGTTCCGGAACAAGGACAATCAAATGGAAAATGTTCCTGAAATATCAGTCATTGAAGACATGCGCAATTATGCAGTCGCGCGCATTTTCATGGATAACGTTGCACACGTGAAAGCGTACTGGCCCATGATCGGTCGCGACAGCGCACAACTCTCTCTGAATTTCGGTGTGGATGATATTGACGGCACCATTGACGACACCACGAAAATTTACTCCATGGCTGGTGCAGAAGAGCAAACTCCTGCACTCACAACAGCACAACTTGTTGACCTGATCAGTGGCGCAGGACGTATTGCAGCCGAACGCGATACTTTGTACAACGTAATCCAGAAATATTCATCAAATTAGGTCAATTTTGAATGTCCGAAATATTACATTCAACTTATTGACAATCAATAATTTGAATATTAAAAGATCAATTATCAATGTCCGGAAATGCGAGATTTTAGGTTTCATACGGTTTGTCCCTGATATACTTTTACACCATCAGATCAACGCAGTCTTCCAAAGGCTGAACTTAGTCAAGGTTTGTATACAGATATAGGGTCCTGTAGTACAGATTTAAGTATCTGATTCTAGTTTAAATGCCGGTAAGACAGGGGGAAAAAAGTCTTACCGGCATTTCTTTTTCCCTCCTTTTCCTTTTCTTCGTCTAATGAGCATAAAAGCGGTCATTTTTGACATGGATGGGCTATTGGTCGATTCCGAGCCCTGGTGGCGCGTAGCAGAGCGGAATGTCTTTGGGCGGCTCAGCGTGGCGCCAGAAGAAGAAGATTTCGAGAAAATGATGGGAAACCGCATCCAGGAGGTCATTGCAAACTGGCACGCAAAGCATCCCTGGCCAAATTTCAACCTGGAAACCACCCTGAATGAAATTGTGGACGAGGTTGGCCGGCTGGTTACGGAAAACGCGCAGCTCATGCCTGGCGTGATCGACACCCTCGAATTCTTCAAAGTGAAAAAACTTCCGGTGGCACTTGCCTCTTCTTCTCCCCTGCGGTTGATCAACAGGCTCATCACATTTTATGGCATCGATACCTATTTTGTGATCGTGCGTTCTGCAGAATTTGAACAGCGTGGAAAACCACACCCCGATGTGTTTCTCACCACAGCAAAGGCGCTGAACATTGAACCGGAATTTTGCCTGGTGTTTGAAGATTCACACAACGGAGTGCTTGCAGCGAAAGCGGCGGGAATGAAATGTGTGGCTGTTCCCGCGCCGGAACATTTGCCGCAGGAACGTTTTGGGATTGCAGATCTGAAACTCGGGTCGCTCACGGCATTTAATGAATCGCATTTTAGTACATTGAATCATGGGGAAACGCGGTTTGATCTTACGGTGAGGCGTGAAGACGTTCTTGCCCTTTACGAAGACTTGTTGGAGTTCAAACTCTTTTCGAAAGTCAATTACGCACGCATTGTGTATGCGCTCATGTTTTTTGCCGGAGCCATGGTCAACCTGTTTAATTTCTGGAACCTCGAAAACAACATGCTGTGGTTCGCATTGGCCTTAGGCGGTTGCGTCTGGTATTCGTTCGACATCTACAAGGACTACGCGACATTCAAAGAATCGAAACAGAAAATTTACAAATGGATTGATGTTTTCAGTCGGTTCAAAGAACACTGGTTAATGGTCAATGAAAATGATTTCACCTATCACCGCGATACTGAGATCTACCGGTACGATCTTACGCGCATTGAACGGAAGCATCACGACGAGCGTTTTTTTCAATTGTTCATCCAGAAAGGAGAGCGTTTGACGATTCCGTCTAAGGCGTTTGCCCCTGGGAAATATGATGAATTTATTGTGATGCTGGATGGGTTGATTGCCAAGGCGAATAAGGTTTGATTAGTTTGCGATCGGAAATCTGTGGGGTGAAGTGAAAAGGAGTAAATTGTGGGTGGTTAGAAATTCGATGCAAACGCGCGCAAAGGCAGACGTATTGGAGCGCTTTGTGTGATTGTGTGGCGCAAATAAACTAGTTATAGGATAGCCAGAAGCAGCTTCAATAAATGAACTCCCAAGTAACATACGAATCAATCGTAACGCAATGTAAGTTAACCTATGTGATCGCATATGAATTGATTGATCATAGGCTTATTTTTCATCTTACGCATGATCCGGACACCCTTAGCGATTCATATGATATCCACTTTAATAATATTTTCGACTTTCTTGAAACGCGCGATGACGATTTCGACCCTGATCTCATGCAATCCATTATTGGGGTGGACACTTATCCGCTGGAAAATTCATCTGATGTTGTGATTCGACTTGATGAAGTTGAAATTTCTTTCAAAACCAAAGAGAGTCCTGTTTCTTCACCAGTTTCTTGAAGGCCATCCTCTAACAGCGCATTGGCACCATGTGCTTTTCACGTATATTTATTAGAAGGAAAAGCGCGCGTCGCCAATCCGCAAAAACGTTAGTGGCAATTTCAAAATGGCATCTATCACCATAACAGAGACGACAGACGGGAAGAAGAAAAGGCTTGGCGGAATTCCGTTGTGGGCTTACGTGTTACTTTTTATAGTTCAAATTCCATTCAGAATAATCGGGCTCGTTTTGAAGCTATTTGTCAAAGGAAAAAAACACATACCAGTAACTGACAGCAGCTGGACAAGTTGGAATTCTGTAAATGGACACGAAATAGACAGAAGAATAATTTCAGAGACTGGCTTTGATGGTTGTATTAAATTTTATGAACTCCGGACAAATGAGAATCAAATTCATGAGCTGTTAAAAGGAAAAATATTTGGTGAATTTCATTGCGAAACAAACTACGGACTCTTCCTTCGACAGTTTGACAATCCTGACGACTGGCCTGTTTCATATTTGATTTTCATTGACAAATCGAACGTTAGTTTGCAGAGATTGAAAAAAACAAAGTCCTCTTGGCCAGATTGGAAATATGAATCCATTAACGACAAGGATTTTGACATTATTACGGAACCAGGTGACACTTACACAACAAAGTTGAACGTGAGAAATAACAGCCACTAACAGCGCCTTAACGTAAGCGGGGCTTTCGTGCTTCGTAAGGCAGTTTTTTTTTAGATTTGAATGAACGGCTTCGTAGAAAGGCTTTGGGTGAGCCCCGCCTGCGCCAAGCCGCCAACCGTTAGGCGAAATTAATCAGACATCACATTGACATGACTTTTGAATTTGAAAGAGAATATGACCGAAATTTTATTGGACGTGAAAAAGAGTTAGAATGGCTTGATGAGCGTTTATATAGACGTAGTTATTCTTTTTCTCCAATATTTGTTTCAGGTCCAAGTGGTGTTGGTAAAACTGCTCTTGTGAACCATTGGTTTTCCTCAAGGAGAATTTCTTACACTCCTTTATGGTTAGACCTTTCTTCAAACATTGAAGACAATGCCATTGATAATTTGATGATTGAAATTCGCAAAATAAGCGATGATAGATATGAAAGGGAGGGCAGACTGACTGTTGTCATTGATGGAACTGATGTTTGGTCTCAAAAAAAACATGAGGAGGAGGCTGCGAAAATTTTTAATTACAAAATTGTTTCTTCACTTGTCTTTATAAAACAAAAGGCATTAAAATTTCCAAGAGGTCAACATTTATCACTTAATCCCCTATCAAATTCCTCGACAGGAGATTTATTGCGGAAACTATTATCGAGCGAGTTGACCGATGCTCAAGTCTCACAGGCCATTGAGGCATCGAAAGGATTTCCACTTGCACTTTCTATTTTAAGCAAACTAATCCAAGGTGATAATATTGACGGAATACTTTCTTCAACAAAGGAACCGCTCTATGATATTCAAAATGGAATCCTCCTTCCTAAAAAGCAAATCATCACTACGGCACAACCAATCATAATCAATGCAAATCATAAGTTGATCGAATCGTTAAAAAAGCAGCCTGTTAATATACGAAGTATAACACCAAGAGAATTTGAAGAACTATTAGCTGACTTATTAAGAGATATGGGCTGGGACGTTGAACTAACTAAACAAACAAGAGATGGAGGCTCTGATATTCTTGCATATCTAAATACTGAAGTTGGTAGGTTATTGTGTCTTGTAGAAGCAAAGCACTATCGTGAGGACAGAAAAATTGGAGTCGAACTAGTGAGAACATTGTATGGAACACTTTGTGACGCTCAAGCCAACAGTGCCATGCTAGTTACAAGCTCATCGTTTACCGCAGATGCTAAAACATTCCAGCAGAAGCATCAATATCAGTTAACATTGCGTGATTATGCAGACGTTGTAGAATGGATAATGAAATTTGGAACTAAGAAGAATAACTTCGTCTAACATGGGGTTTGCGATAGCGGGGGTTCCGTGCTTCACAGACATTTTAGTGCCAGGTGGAAGTTCAGTTCTCCGAATGAAATTTAGTGCTAAAACTCCCCGCCATTGCAAACCCTCGAAACGTTAGCACCAATAGTATGAAAGATTACAACGAAATAAATATTGCTTTAAAAAACTTTCTTAATTCTTTGAAGGAACTAAATCGACTTGGTGTGACAACGAATAAGAAAGACTTTACCTCGCAAATTGGCGAGTGGTTGGTTTCTGAATTATTTGAAGGAAAACGTGCCGACAGTGCAATTCAACAATATTGGGACATCAAAATTGCCGATAAAAACATTCAAGTAAAAACACATTCCAAATCAGCAACGACAACAGCAAGGTGGTCTGCAATCAAATATGACGAGAATGCCCCAATAGATGAACTTATTGTTATTGTGTTTACACCAGACTATAAAATCAAGGAATTTTATAAGGCACCTTGGTCTGAAGTATTAAAATTAATTCGCAGACAAAAACATCGTGATGTCATTCATTGGGACGACAAAATAAAATATAAAATAGAAATTGACGATTTACCAAAACAAGAATTAATTTCTTTATTTAAGTGATATGCAACTACCATTAACAACACTTATTGCAGGATGCAAGACAGTAGCTGATTGGAATGCGATCAAAGCATCTTTGGCTGACTTCAATGACACAATTTTGTGGACAACCGCCTATAATGACTTTTATATTACAAGACTTAATGACCGTTATTTAAGCCCCATTAAATCAATAAAACACGATGGAGGTTATACAGGTGAAGGATTTTCAATAATGACAATTATTTGCTCACTAATTGAATTTTTAGAAACAACCCATCAAGGAAAAAATTATAGATATAGGCGAAATGGAGACCCACCTCTAGGACAATATGAATATGGTGCAAGCGGACAAATTTTCATCGATTTTTTGAGCAACCAAACTCCATTTAATACGCAGTTTAATCCCCAAAATGCTGATGACTTTTATAGAAACATAAGATGTGGCTTGTTGCACGAAGCAAGAACAAATGGTAATTGGACTATATGGGGTAATTCAGGTAATGGCACTTTAATAAAAAAAACATCCACGGAAACCATTATTTATAGAGACGACTTTTTTGATGCTTTACAAGAATTCATAAATATTCACTTTAAAGCATATCTGTTATCATCAGCAGACAGAAAAGAGGCATTTATTAGAAAATTTGACAAGCTATGCGAGGAATAACTACTGGTGCTAACAGCAGCTACCCAAAAGGTGGGTTTTCGTGTTCCAAAGACAGTTTCGTGGTTAATCGAACATTCGTTTTTCAAATCAAGTTTTGTGGTAAAAGTTCCGCCCTTAGGGTAGCCGCAAACCCTTTACCTGTAAGTGACGGCACACCGAAAACAATAACAACCTCATGACGAAAAGTAATCTTTCATATCGCGTCGGGACAATAAATGATGTTAACCAATTGCAAAACCTTGTCGTCATTGCATACGGACAATTTCAACATGCATTAACTCCGGACAACTGGGAAATATTCAATGGCAATTTGCAAGACAAACAAAAATTTATTGACATACTCAGGATAGCCAGGTGCTTCGTGTGTCTTGACAACGAAAAAATAGTTGGTGTTGCTTATATAATTCCAAGTGGTAATCCGACAGACCTTTTCAAATCGGAATGGTCCTACATTCGGATGGTTGGTGTTAATCCGGAATACAGGGGACAAGGCATTGCAAAGGCGCTTACAGAAATGTGCATTGACTTCGCCAAACAAAGCAATGAAAAGACGATTGCATTGCACACGTCAGAATTCATGGATGCCGCAAGACACATTTATGAAAGCATTGGTTTCAAAGTTTTTGAAGAAATTCCACCTTTGTTCGGCAAAAAATATTGGTTGTACACGCTGGACATAAACTGAGAATCTGTGTGCCACCAGCAGGCGGGCAATAGTTGCGAGCCTGCTGATTTCGTCCAGGGTATTCACTCCGGAAAAAAATCATAAATTTATTGCAATACCGAATGCACCAATTGCGAAAACAAGCAAGGTTAAACAAAAGAGATGACCAAAGAACTAAACAGTGCTTTTGAAAATGTACACCCCCGGGTAAAGGTTGTTTTTACCGAAATAGAAGTGGAAAAATACGAGGTCGCGATTGAATTATATACCGATCAAGGCAAGTTCTTTAGAGCAACGAGCCAGGAACTGGAGTATTCCTATATGAAGGATGAACGTTTTCCTGCGATGGTGCAAGGTTCAGCCAAAGCATTTTCTGAAATTCTTGCCTCTGCTGCTGATCTGGACTCTCTTTTAGAGACGCTATCACCTTCGGAATTAATTGTTGAATCTATTTTGTCCAATAAATCGTTATCCTCTGTTGACGATTTTGCAACCCGGCTTGATACTATTGCTGAAAGAAAAACACTTCTGGCCCAGGAATATATTTTCAAAGCGGCTCGAAAAGCCGGTATTGATCCTGAAAGTTTTTCGGACAATGAACTAAAAGCCCTGATCACAATGGGAAGCTTTCAATTGATTCATACGTCTCCGTCAATGAAAGAATTGAGCGCTACACTAAGTGAATTAGTGGATGCGCCGCGATCCTGGCCACTTTTAGCTGCATGGATCAAACAATGGGCAGGGGCTAGTCAGTGGTCTTTCAATAAAGCCTGGGAGGATGGGACTTTGATTGAAGAACTGCTTGCTTACGGCACTTATATTATGCTGGAAAAAAAAGGCGATGCCATAGAAAAGCAAGAATGGTGGCATCAAGTGACACTTATCTTCGATTTCAGTTTAGACTTCACTCCTGATGATTTGAAACGGTCCGGATTTATAGTCAATTAATTTTGGCAATGACCTTCCTAACAAAGGCACAAACGATTAAAAACTAAAATGCAAAAATAAATTATGGGACAGTTGCTCGATTATTTATTCGAAAAGAAGGATGACTTCAAAGGAAATCCTAAAGAATTGGACAAACTCATCAAAAAAATTGAATCGTGCTCACACGCTCCTACAACTGATAAGCACGCACAACGGATGTTGCCATTTGCAGAAAATCCGGAATTAGTATCATTTGTAAACCAAAAATTAAAAGATCACATTATCAATTGCAATGAATTTAACGATGATGAAAATGGTTGGAAAAATTATGACGTTATCGCTTCGTGGTATTTATTCGCATTGCTGATTTACTCAAAAAAAGCAGAAGATACAGTTGTCTTTGCATTGGATAGAATGAAAGCCTCTAAAAATTCTACACTAAGTCTTTTGAGACGAATTCTCCATTTGTGCAACAATCCTGTATATGAAAAACAGTTCGCAGAAATCGAAGATTATTTTCGCGATTTGAATGGGGAGACTACCATTTATCAATGGTTAAACAAATTGGGAGTTACACCACCTCCCACGTATAATTGGGAAGTGATATTCGGTTTAAGAGCCGAAGCGGCTACCGATTATAAATTATCAGATAACCTTTATTTGATGGTTAAAGGTTTTGAACCGGATGGCAAAGGAAAATCATTTGAGATTGAAATTTCCAATAGAGAAAAAGATATTTCTGAACGTTGGAATGATTTTTCAGACGAATCTCTTTTTAGATTCAAAACACAAAAAATACAATTAAAAAATGTGCCTGACATTCTGCAGTTAAAAGATTTTATTTCCGAATTGGAAGAAATTTTCGGACTCAAATTCGAACGAAAATTTGCTTTTAATTACTTCACAAAAGGGTTTAAGAAGAAAGAGAACATCCAGAAATGGTTGGTTGAATAGTACAATAGAAATATTCCGATCTGCAAATTCGTGTGTCTGAATAATTGGAAAAACGAGCCGCTTTGGAAATAAGGGCGGCTGCGGTTCTCCGAATGAAACCGAAAACAATAACAACATCATGACGAAAAGCAACCTTTCATATCGCGTCGGGACAATAAATGATGTTGACCAATTGCAAGACCTTGGCATCATTGCATACGGACAATTTCAAAATGCATTAACTCCGGACAACTGGAAAATATTCAATGGCAATTTGCAAGACAAACAAAAGTTTGTTGACATACTCAGGATAGCCAGGTGCTTCGTGTGCCTTGACAACAACAAAATAGTTGGCGTTGCTTATATAATTCCAAGCGGTAATCCGACAGACCTTTTCAAATCGGAATGGTCTTACATTCGAATGGTTGGTGTTAATCCGGAATACAGGGGACAAGGCATTGCAAAGACGCTTACACAAATGTGTATTGACTTCGCTAAACAAAGCAATGAAAAGACGATTGCATTGCACACTTCAGAATTCATGGATGCCGCAAGGCATATTTATGAAAGCATAGGCTTTAAAATTCTTGAAGAAATCCCACCTTTGTTTGGCAAAAAATATTGGTTGTACACATTGGACATCAACTGACAAAACGGTGTGTCGCCACCACGACAGATCACAAAGCCACATAAAAATTGACGTTTGATCCAAACAAAATAAAATGAGAAAACTAATTGCAGCAATGAATATGACCCTTGACGGGTTTTGCGACCACACGGCCGGGATTGCAGATGATGAACTACATCAGCATTACAATGAGCTAATGAGGAATGCAGGTACCCTGATATACGGAAGGGTAACCTATCAAATGATGGAAAGTTATTGGCCGTCTGTCGTAAAAAATCCTACCGGTAACAAACCCATGGATGACTTTGCAGTATTAATAGACAATATTCCAAAGATTGTTTATTCCCGCACGCTGAAAAATGTGGATTGGAAAAATACAACGTTGAAAAAGGAACTCATTAAGGAAGAAATTTTAGAACTCAAACAGCAAGCGGGTAAAGACATTTATGTTGGCAGCCCAGGCATGATCGTAACCTTCACGCAGCTTGACTTAATTGATGAATACCGGCTTTGTGTTCATCCAGTTATTTTGGGAAAAGGTCTGACATTATTTAAAAACATCACTGATAGTATTGACCTTAAGCTCTTAAAAACAAAAACATTGGGTTCCGGTGTAATGGCTCTTGATTATGAGCGAGTAAAAAAATGAGTGCAAAGCCGCCGATCGCCAATACTCCCCCCTTCACTCCATTTATGAATTCCATCACTTTTTGTTGATACTCTCCTGCGTCCACATACACGGGATTTAGCCTAATTTGCTCTGGCTAACCAATCACCACAACAACCCATGAAAAAAACCATCCTCGCGCTCGGCGTTATTGCCACATTCGTAGGCGCATCTGTATTTATGACTTCTACCGGATGCGGTTCCGGCAAACCAGACAGCGATACACTGAAAGGTGATTCTCCTGTTGTTGCGGGCATTCCTAACGCGTATGCCATGCAGCCCGTCGATATGCGGGCTCAAACGCAGGAATCCGCTGATACATTTTCATGGATGTCGTTCATTGCGATGAACTGGCCGGCAAATGCAAGCACCTGCGGTCCCGATACAACGAAGAACATTCTCACCGGCGGTGGCCCGGTTGTTTGGGAAACGTACCTGGCAGATGATCAGATCTACGTTGATACCAACAAGCGACCAGCTGCGTGGTGCAACCAGAATGCCAATGCTGTCCTGGAGAATCTTCCGGCAAGCGTACAGGAACTCTCACGCAAAACCGGGATCACCCGCTTCATTCACACCAATGCCAAGATCGACTCGATGGCAGGAATCGACGAAGCTTTCGGCGGACCACTTGTGGATCAGAACGGACGTTTTGTGCGCTATGAAGTGCGCGTGAACGCTGATGAATACAATTACATCACCACGAACACGCTGTGGAATAAAAAGGGACAAGCTGCATTCACGAAAGACAGCACGATTAGTTTCCCGGTAGGGCAAACGAAGTACGGCTCTGTTGGCGCAATGGAAATCAAAGCGGCGTGGAAAGTGCTCGGCGCCAATGATGATACATCAAGCTTCTACACCATCGAGGCAATCGTGTACAACGATAACGGCGGAAAGGTGAGCCCCGGAGCAAACCCGGTTATGCTCGGACTCGTTGGACTTCACATCGCGCATAAAACGCCTACACAGAAAAACTGGGTGTGGTCTACGTTCGAACACCAGGACAATCTCACGAAATCGTTTTTCAATCCGGCGTGCGATACGTGCAAACCGAATCAACCGATTCCCGGAACAAACATCGTAGAGTTAAATCCACAAGGTCTTCCGATTCATTCTCCGACGCAGGTAACGCGTGTCAACCCATTGGACGATCCGTACCTCGACGGAATCAATACATACTTCCAGGGCATGCTCAAAGGTTCGGTGTGGGCAAACTACGAACTCATCGGTACACAGTGGTTCCAGTTTGAAGCTGTGGCTACCTCCTACCTGGCCAACAGCGTACTCGAAACGTATTTGCAGGGACCGTCTCCGGCATCGTACGGCACGTATCCATTGAGACAGGGTGAAGTCTATTTCACTGATCCGCGATACCAGCCTTTCTCATCGAATTCCAGTTCGAGCTGCATGGGTTGTCACTTCAAAGCGCATTCAAACGCAAAGCCTAGTTTCAAATACGACTTCAGTTTCCTGATGGGCGAAGCGAAGTAAAACGATGTGCAGATGAAACCGCTTGTCACTCTTCGGCTCCGCTCGGTCTGACAAGTGGTTTCAATACATAGTTTTCTGAATACAACGATTCTGTACGCGTCTTAAACACCACTCTCGATAGTGTTCGCTTGTCAGACCGAGCGGAGCCGAGGGGTGACGTGCCAAACATCAGGATTCACTCAAGGGCCGATTGCTCACGTAATGTCTCCACTTGTCGATCATGTTCTGCATGTCCTCCGGCAATTCCGAATTAAACTCCACCCACTTCTTTGTCTTCGGATGCGTGAATGAAAGTGACCGGGCGTGAAGTGCCTGTCGCGGACACAACTGAAAACAATTTTCAACGAACTGCTTGTATTTCGAAAAGACCGGGCCTTTCAGGATTTTGTCGCCGCCATACGTCGAATCATTGAACACTGAATGACCGATGTATTTCATGTGCGCACGGATCTGGTGCGTGCGGCCGGTTTCAAGTTTACATTCAACCAGTGTTACGTAACCGAAACGTTCGATCACTTTCCAGTGCGTTACGGCGTGCTTACCAAAATCGCCATCCGGAAAAACTTCCTGCACACGACGGTCTTTCAGGCTGCGCCCGAGATTTCCTGTGATCGTTCCCTCGTTCTCTTCAAAATCGCCCCACACGAGTGCGTAGTAGCGGCGATCGTTTGTCCGTTCGTAAAATTGTTTGGCAAGAAATGCCAGCGAATATTCATTCTTCGCAATGACCATAACGCCGGAAGTATCTTTGTCGAGACGATGCACCAGCCCCGGACGTGGTTCTTCTACACCAGGCGCGCTTTTCATCGATGGCAGATTTTTGAAATGCCAGAGCAAACCGTTGACGAGCGTTCCCGTAAAATTTCCGTAGCCCGGGTGAACCACAAGTCCCGGATGTTTATTCACGATAAGCAGATCATCGTCTTCGTAATCGATCTTGAACGGAATGTCTTCCGCGAGCAATTCAAAAACTTTCGGTGGATGCGGAAGTAAAATCGAGATGACATCGTTCGGTTTTACTTTGTAACTCGCCTTAACGGGTTTTTCATTGACGTGCAGGTTCCCGGCTTCTGCCCCGGCCTGTATTTTGGTGCGCGAGATATGTCCGCCCAACTTGATCTGCAGAAACTTATCGATCCGCAACATCTGCTGCCCGGGATCAACCACAATACGGTGATGCTCGAACAATTCCTGTTCAGCCACTCCTTCCAACTCTTCTTCCGGTAAATGCATGCGCAAAGGTACGGAACAGGAAGGAGTTTGTAGACGGGCGTCGGTAGCGTCCCACTTTGCTTTTTTACACGGCGACACGGCGCATTTTTACGGCATTTTTTATTCTAAGCCCAGGCGCTCACGGCGGGATAACGGTAATTCAATCGCTAAAGCGATTGAGCACTGTGCTTCGATCGGCCATAACTTCACTATAGAATGAGAGATTTCCGCTTGGCGGAAATCTAATTTAGTTTCGCCGTGAGCGCTCGGACTTAGAACGGGTTTTGTGCTTCTTTTAGCGCCGTGTCGCCGTGTCAAAATATCAAATGCTCAAACTGAGACACTACCCGGGAGTCGATAGACTGGATCCAACTCCCGTCTATCGCCTAAAACAATATCCTGCAATTCGGCAGCAACGCCTGCACCACATTGATCTCGTACGGATCAATCGGGTTTCCACGCAGGTCGAGCACTACGAGGTTTTTGAGAAAGCAAATACTGCTCGTTACTTTGGTAATACGGTTTCCGCGAAGCGATAAATAGGTCAATCCCTGCATCTGGGAAATCGCAGGAGGTATAACCGTCAGTTGGTTACTGTCGAGCCACAATTCGCTGAGCGTAGATAGTGCATACACCTGTGGAGGAATTTCAGTGAGGCTGCACTTGTACATCACGAGTTTGCGTACCTGCACGAGCTGAGAAAATTCTTCGGGCAATGTATCGAGGATTGTATTGTACAACCTCAGTTCGGATAAATTCTTTGAAAATGATTTTACCGAACGTGTAAAGCAAAGCGTGTCTGAATTTGCGTTGATCATCAACGACTGCAAGCGGCTCAACCCGTAAATACCTTCGGGCAATGTGTCAAACGCCGTTTGCTGCAATTCCATGAATTTGAGATTGCTCCACATGCCAATCGAATCGGGAAGTGTAAGCAACGGATTGCCGTTGGATGAAAAATATACGAGCGTCGACAACGACAAAAACGGTGAGGGTAATTGAGTGAGACCGTTGTTGTTCAACCGCAATGCCATCAGTGAAGTCAACGCAGGAATCCGGGCGAGTTGTTTTTTATCGAGCAACATGGCGGTTCCGTCCACCTGCAACCGGTAAGCTGCAGAAGCGCTGCGCGCAGCATCCTTGATATCTGTGTAAATCGGCGAACCGTCAGGCGCAACCGTTTCCCAGGGACCCGGCTGTGCACGCAAAACACTGGTCACGCAAAACAAAAAAACTATGCCGGCAAATTTCATTACTGCTTGATCAAAGGTGTAAGTGCACTGAAGTTGCTACCGGTAATTTCAAGAGTGTAACTACCGGCTGCAAGATCGGAAACATCGATGTGTATGACCGGCCCTCCAAAGATCATGTACGTTGCCACTAGTTTTCCATCCATGTCATAAATCTTTACGGTTTCGATGTGCGCATTTTCCGGACCGGTTATCGTCACCTCGTCTACCGCAGGATTCGGATACAATGTCCATGCCGCAATTTGTTCGTCCATTCCTAATCCCAGCTCAGCGACTTGTCCGTTGCTGGTATCTGTCAATGAAACCAGGCCCGCTCCATTCACTGCACGCAACCCGATGTAATACCAGGTGCCGGGCACGAGCATAGCTGGAACCGCAAACGCAGTACTGAGACCGTTGGATGTCCACGCCACAAAATCAGAATCGCCCGGTGTTGTTCCGATGCAATACAGGTAATCCACTACGCCGGAATTGGTATCCAATGCAGAACTCCAGTTGCCTTCGATCTGTGTGAGAGTGTACGTGGTATCAATGTCCAAACTGTTTCCGTCGATGGGCGCAGCAAAAAATTCGGGAGCGGTCCAGTCCACGAAAAAGAACTGTTCGTTCGGCACGGATAAAAGTCCGGCGCTGTCACGAACCATCGAGCGGATTATTCCCGCAAGATTGATGATCCCCAATGTCTGGTAACGGAAATCAGCCGCGGAACTGCCCACGGTTACAGGCACTGTTCCATTTGTTGCGCGCGATCTGAACACGCGAAAATCATCGACCTGCCAGTTGCTGTTTCCACTGCGGAACGAAACATAATTTCCGTCAGCTTTTGGTGTTGCATCGATCCATGATCCAACAAAATTCTGGTCCTGGTACACCGCTATTTTTCCGGCGATCCGGTCGTAGGTTACTGTCCAGTCGTAGGCTTGTCCTGCCGTTACAGTCATTGGAAATGAAGCGCGCAGACTGAATACGTCGTTGATGACTTCGTAAATCTCGAGTTGACTTTGATCCACGCGAAACCATACGAAGTATCCGTTGCCGCGGTTCGGAAGATTCGCACTATCACAGAAGAAATGAAATCCAGCCCGACGATTGTTTCCGGTACCGCTGATCGTGCCACGCCAGTTGTAGAGATAGCAATCGGATAAATTCTGTTCGAGCGGCGCCACAATACTCGTGTTGGAATTTGCTTCGTCTGTTTGTTCGAGCACCGTGTTCGAAGCATTCCACACTCCGGTCATCACGGTCCAGTCGCTGTGAATTTGTCCGGCATCAAAATCATCATTGAAAAATCCGTTGGCCGCGTTGCTTCGCCATTCCGATCCGGAATAATCTGCTGCCTGGTAAAAACTCTGTGCGACACCTGAACCGCCCGGATCATT
>DATHKF010000317.1:0-4301 GCA_035489505.1 Bacteroidia bacterium
CGTGGATCAGTAATTCTGCGTCCGGTGAATTGCTGTTGTTCAATTCATCAAGTTCGATAATTTGCCCGAACCAATCCAGCGAAACTTTGAATTTGTTGATGCCTACCGCACGCTGAACTTCCGTTGGGATGATCAGTTCAAGGGTGTCTTTGAACTTGGGCGTGGGCACCTGGAGGTAATAAACCGTCGTGTCGTTATTCGGGAATGTGCGCACGATCTGTACAATCATCGTGTCGCTGATGGCCTTGCCGACATTTGTCATCACCGCAGAAACGATAATGCTGTCGGGGTATGTCGTTGCGTCGAAGAAAATATCCGGTGTCGTAATCACATAATCCGGGCGATCAAACGAATTGATCACAACAGCCGGGTCACCCTGCAAGGTCATTTCCAACGCTGTGGTTTTCATTGGGAGGAATGTTGCGCTTTGCTGCGACCGGATGATGGCGTACTGCATACATTCACCAATACTTTTTCCGTACAACGTATCTGCAATGGCTTCGTACAGTGCCGATGAATACACGTTGAGATACGGCGCCAGTCCTACGCTCACCGATGCGATGTAGCCAATCGTTCCTTTTCCATCAAGCAATGTAAACGCTTCGCTCGAACTGATTCCGGTGGTGTGAATGTCTCCGGCGTAACAGGAATTCGCAATGAGGAGCGGATACCGGTCGTAGTTGTTGTAATTCGCCGGATCATCAATGCTCTGATCAAATCCTGTTCCGGATGCGTGACCGAAAAACGTCATGATCGAAACACCTTCTTCGATACGCTCACGGAGTGTATCACTCTGATTGATCTGGATGGGTGTAGCGCTGGTTTTGAAATACGAATCCACGGTGCCGCCAAACGAGGTGTCCTCAATCGTGATGGTATAGCCATTGAGGTACGATGCAAAAGAAGATTGTTCGGCAGCGCTGGTTCCTCCTCCAAAGTGCAGGACGTGTTTCATCCATTCTGCAGGCGGATTGTTTTCGTACTCGATCACTTTATCGAGATACCAGCGTGCTTCGATGCTGTCTTTCGCTGCAATACGTCCCGTAGCAATGGAAGGTCCCCACCCGGTGGTGTTCAGTTGTGCGGTGATCAGGTTATCCGAAGGTGGATAACCAAAAGTGGGCACAAGGTTCAATGCGCTGTAACCGTACCGGCAATTTGATCCTTCGATGGATTTTCCGAGCAGGAGTAAATGTTTCGGTGCAGTCGGAAATGTGTCGATGAGGTAGGAGCAGAGGTGACGGATCGCGAGCGGATTGTAGGTGATTCCCCACGCAAACTGATCGTAGAGCTCCCAGATGTTTGCGAGTACCACATCACGGCTTCCTCCTGCAGGAGAAGAACGATACGCTGCATAATCCGTTGCTACGCTCCACAACTTTGGACAACTGACAATCACGAAAGCCGAATCGCCGGACATCAACGCAAAGTCTGTGAACGTTCCGTTTCCATTTACTGCAGCAATTGCAGTGACTGGCTGTGCGGCAGATTCAGCAGCAACTACGAAAGGTTTTTCCGTACCGTTTCCGTTGTTCACGAGAAATTCCCAGGACGATCCGTTGAACACACCATCAATACGATCGTGGTTGTAGAGATCGTAATAACGAACGGTTCCTGAACCTGCAACGTTGGTCAATTGCAAATGCGATTTCGATTGCGAAGTATGGTCGGGAAGAAATCCATTGAACAACGTTCGGTTTTCCATGTCGAACGTGTGCGGGTATTTCATATTGATCCACGCCACTGAAATTCTTCCGGAAGACACCGATCCGAACAGGTTTACGTTTTGAATGGTGAACGCTGTTGTGGCCGGATTCAGTGAAGCCGATGGAACTGTATCTGTATAAGTTCCCACGCCGTATCCATCGTAAATACTGTCGAATGTAGTGGAGAGATACTGTATGCGCACATCGTTATCGCTGGGCGTGTTGTAATCGTTCGAGTGCGTACCAATGCGCATGCGGATAATTGCGGGCGGTCCCGCAGGATCTGCAAACTGCGAATTGAGGTTGAACGTTTGCGGTGAACCATACCCGGCGTCGTAGAAATAAAATCCCTCGGAGTTCAGGTATTCCGGATCGGTAATGCCTTGATTGTCCTGTACGCCGGGAAAAAATGTCGTGTTTCCAACGAAACGTTCTTCATTGGTGAACCAATTGGATAGCGAATAACTGCCGAAGTTTATATCCTGCGGATTATTGAAACGCCTGTTGGTTGTGCTGCTGTTCCAGGTGAGAAAATACGCAGACGTATCACTGTATAAACTGAAATACGGATTCAATACGCTGTCCGCAGTACCGTACAGTTCTGCGTCCATTTCACCGATATTTTTTCTTCCGATGAATTCGATGTAATCGCCGCCGTTGAATGTGAAATCACTTTCACCTTCGATCCAGATGTATTCTTCCTGCCCGTTGTGAAACAACTGGAAGTTGCGCGGATCAATGGAAGCCAGCGAAGTGCCCGTTGGAGCGATCGCGTTGGCCAGCGTGGTAGAGTCGAGGCGGTAAATTCCATCGCTCCAGATTTTGATTTTAATGTATTTTTGGGAATAATCGATCCATTCGTTCCCATGCGTTTGCGCAAGTGCAGGAACAACAGTCAGTAATGAAATGATCAGCGCGTAAAGCTGTTTCATGCGTTTTCAATACGGACTGCGGGTCAGCCAATCCGGGGGTTATTTCTTTCTATCGAGATCGAGTCTCAGCGAAAATACATTCGAGTACAATGCTACTGACTGGTCACCAATATCTGTGAGTGCATAGTCAATCGACACCGACTTGATTTTAATTCCTATTCCAAAATTCGGCTGGAAGGTTGTTACACGTTCTCCGAGTACGTCCATCGCTTTCTGGATATTTCCGATTCCGGCACGCAGGAAAACGATGTTTTTAAAACCGCCTTCAAAACCAACAACCGGTTCCATGCTCCAGAGGCCGGTGCGAAGAATTACGTTTCGTTCACCGTCGAATGTATTCACGAGATCAAATTCTCCACCTGCAGTGAACTGTTCTTTTTTACCAAATGTCCAGGTCCTGCTCACACCGATGATCAATCGCGGCATGGTGAGTTCCAATGAATTTTTAGGAATCTCGTTGCCGGTTTGCGTGAACGCATCAATCATTTCCTGCGAAAGCGTGTAACTCCACGCATTGAACGTTGACGTTGCATCCCGGAGAACCGCACCGAACTGCCATTGTCCCAAACGGTATTGTGCGCCGGCATCAATTCCAAATCCCCAGGCACCGGCGAAATCGCCCACTTTGCGACGGATGATTTTGAAATTACCGCCAACACTCAACCCGACGATGGGCATTGAGCGTGCGTATGAGAAAATGAACGCGTAATCCTGTGCGGAGAATGTAGTGATGCGGTCGTAATCGACATTTCCACCGGCATCAATCAGTTGCGTTGTATTTGCAATATCGTCAACAGCAAAACGGATCACGCTGATTCCAAATGCGGAACTGCTGTCGATCCTTCCGGCCACTGCACCGTAATCGTATTTGGCAATGGAAGCAAAATATTCGGCGTGCATTAAACCGGTTTGAAAATCATTTTTGATTCCCATCAGTCCTGCCGGGTTCCAGTAACCGGATGTAACATCGTTTACGCCTGCAACGGTTGCGCCGGACATGCCAAACGCGCGTCCGCCCACACCAATAGCGAGGAATTCGTTACTGTACTTACGGATTTGTGCATTTAGTTCGAAAATTCCTGTGCTTGCCGTCAGCAGGAAAATCAGGGCCAGTTTCTTCATAGTCAACTTGATAAAGTTACGATTTTGTATTGACCCCTCCAAAACGGGTTATTGGCGGATATATTGCATCAAAGCCGCCGAAAATTTCCGGGTAAACTGTTTTGCGCCCTCTTTTCCCAGGTGAGCAGGATCGGCGTACATGTTTTTATCAAAACGGATGCTGTCGTGACCAAAATCGATGAACGGCAACTGGTGTCTTGCGGCGTAAAATTTAAATGCATCGAAAGATTCCCGGTAGTTCGGGATGCACGCTTCTTTGCGGTGGAACAATGGACTCACCACGAGAATGAGTGTGCAGTTGTTTGCTTTGCACACCTCGCGGATCTGATCCGTGCTTTCCCAGATCGCCGGTGGAATGTCTGGATTGGCTACAATCAATGTTGCCGTATCCATATCGCCCCACGAAGTGTCGCGTATCGATGGAGCAAATCCCTGCTCGTAATCGGCATCGTATTTTGTGGGTTGATTCAACCAACCGCGTACAGAATTGCTGAGGTAACGATTCGAATAATACGGCATGCTGTAAAATGGCAACCACTTG
>DATHKF010000318.1:0-2499 GCA_035489505.1 Bacteroidia bacterium
GCAGTAAGATTTCGTCCGATACTGAATGCGCCATCGACCAGTGCTTCGACCCAGTTGATGTCGAGATAAAAAAAGCGGATCGATTCAGGAGGCAACATGCCTTCATCGGGCACGAGATAATTGAACGGTACACCATACAACAGCGCCAGCCGGCTCAGCCAGTCGGTAAGCGGTTGCGGCATGTTCGGGTCCTGCAAAACCGATCTGATTTTTTCAGGGTCGGAGTAGGTCGACTGCAACGTAGTTTTCAGTGATGCTTTGGTGTATACAGTTTTCATTTTTATTCCTCTGTGTTGAGTGCCTGAACTGTTCTTTTGAAAAAGCTACTGGTTGTGGATCCATCGCTCTTCATTTTTTGCACGCCGGGCGATTGATCCAGTGCATAACCAAAACTCCGGTCGAGCACCATTTTCTGCAGTGTTGATGCGACCTGTTGTCCGAGACTTTTTTTCCAGTTGTAAAGCGCTGTGGAAAATGATACGTCCTGCAAAGCCACCATGCGTCCTATCGTCCATGCCGATGCATACGAAACATCAAGCATGCCGGTTGTAGGATCAAAAATCGTTGCGGCATCCGGTGAAGGGATCGGAAGTTTTTTGATGTTGTTTTGCTGTACTAAATATGGAGCCAGCGGACCGCGGTACCAGGAAACGGTTTGTCCTGCTGTGCGCAGCGTTTCATTCAAAGGAACAAAACCCATATTCAGTGCGCCGGCTACTACGGTATTCGTTCCGGAATACGGCAAGCGAAGATTTGTATCTGCAACAGGAGTTATACTTCCGGGTGTGTTGCCGTTCAGCTGCTCGAGTTGATTGATAAATGTTGCTGGTTGCCCGGTGCTGAAAAAACTCCAGCTCTTCAATACAGCGAGACGAAGGTTCAGTGTTCCGGTGAATGTATTGCCGGAAGGTGCGCCGCCACCTGCTGCATTGGGTAAAAATGGTTCCAGCTCTTCCAGTGAAACGAGAAAGGCATGTGTTTTTTTTCCGGTAGCCGGCAACCGGTTTCCAAATGCAATGGAAAATGT
Organism: Bacteroidia bacterium; assembly: GCA_035489505.1. Classification (GTDB taxonomy): domain Bacteria; phylum Bacteroidota; class Bacteroidia; order Palsa-965; family Palsa-965. The sequence continues at coordinate 1,028 of DATHKF010000318.1, forward strand.
TCCTAAAGGCTGACCCAACGGAATACCACTCGTTGGCTGGTTGATCAAGCTCACTGTACGTCCATGCGCCATTTGTCTCAGGTCGGCAATGGTTGGAGCAATCTTCCAGATGAGGCTCAGCGGAACATCAATTGCCTTGATTGCGTCGGTGGTTTTTTGTCCCGGCTCCAGTGCTGAAAGATCAGTCGCACCCTGGAAGTACGAATAATTATTTCCCAGTGAACTTGTGGGACTGACAGGTGGTACTACTGTATTCGGAAAAAGATCGCCGATGGTACAATCAATCGGAGTGAGATTCAGCGTGGGATAATTCGCAACGTCTGTTTCATCCAGTATCATCACCCAGAGCCAGGTGGGAACATCTGCATCGATATCGGTTCCCGGTGGTGGTGGTGCATACGGAAGAGTAGAGGTGGGATAACGGATCCACGGAAAAGTGTTTTGCAAAAAAACAACGTGTGGAAGTACGTTGCTGAATTCTCCTGAAGCATTATCGGGAGGAAAAACGGAATTCAATACATTGCCCGCGTTGGTAAAACCAAAACGATCTCCGGCTACTGCGAATGTATAATTCGCCTGGTACGGAATAGGCTTCACAGGTTTTCCGGTACTGTCGGCGACCTGCTGCGTCACGGTCAGCTGGTATTCTCCCGCATCCAATCCCGGAAGGAAATGCTGCGTGAATGAAACCTGCGCGTTCAGGAGATCTTGGTCGTTGTTATTGGTTTGCATGTGCGGTTGTCAGTATCGAATTAAGGATTAATTGTTCCTCCGAGTATTCCAATGGTGGGCCAGTCGGTAAGTACTTCGGTTGTTCCCATGGCGTTGAGATCTACGGCTGTTGGCACGAGTGTCTGAAAACCATTTGCGGTAAGATCATTGAGGACTGCATTCCGTCGTCCCGTTACATTGGTGTCAATGAGTGAGGAAAGCACGTAGCCTTGATTCGTCAACGTTTGTCCACTGACGTTAATGAGTAAATCAAAAGCGGTATCAATCGAAGATGTCACCGTGTAAACCGTAGACGGTTGCGATGATGTCCACGCGAAATAAACGTTGTTGTCCTGCGTGTACAGCAGCGTGATGAGCGGAACATTATTTACGGTAAGCGGGTTACGCGGCAATGGCGTGATCGTAAATCCGAGGAGTGTATTGGGAAGCAACTCCGGATTGGTCGCATCTGCGTTCAGTGTAGGATCGCCCCAGAGTGCGGTGTTCGATCCCTGGAGAATAGGTGTGAGCGTGAACGTGGTGAGATAGTTATTGAACGTTCCTATCGGATCACCCGTGTTGCGTTTGCACAACTGCACGGTGTGCGTTGTTTGCGCATTACTCAGGTTCATCGGTTTCACACTGATCGCAGGATTCCAGACCAGTGGAGGAGTAAGTGGATTTGCCCCCGGTGTAAAGCTCAGGTATGGAAGTGTGCTGACGTTTACTACTGGCAGGTTGTATTTCGTCGTATCATTCGG
>DATHKF010000319.1:0-8473 GCA_035489505.1 Bacteroidia bacterium
GTACCGGCAGGATAAATTATACGGAGCCGAATGATTTATCCTGCCGGTACGTACTCAATAAAACATGGAGCGCCAGCAGCACGAGCAGCCCCGCGAATTGTTCCGGTCCGGGCCAGAGTAAGCCGGGCGAACAGGACCCGAACACAACGACCAGTAGCGCGGGTAACCAGTTCTTTTTGACAACCACCTGGTGCTGGTGGAGAATAAAATTGAGGAGAAATGCTTCGGCCACCAGGATGAGAAGTCCAACGGTAGTGGCTATAAAGAGGTGATTGCGAAAAAAAACGTCGGCAAACGCGTACAGGGGCATGTGTACGATCGGGGCCGGTGCTTCGGGGTGCAGGAAGGCGGGTATCCGGAGCAGGATGGCCAGCAGGGGAATAATGACCAGTGAAAGGGGAGAATGCTGTCGGACCGGGCTTATGACCACAAAAAGCGAAGTTTTCGTAAAGTTAAGGCATTGTCGATTGGTTTGAATTTGTAAATTTGTTCCGCACAAAAAAACATCGTTTATGAGTAATCAAGAAGGATTCTGGTGGAGTGTAGGACGTTTCTGCTACACATGTTTCGAAGGACTGGAATGGACCTACGCGCACATCACACCAAATAAGATTCTTATTGTTGTTGGATTCCTGGCTACTGCAGCCTGGATTTACGTGCAGCACAAATACAACCAGAAAGCGATCCGCGAGGGCGGGATTAAATAGGCATTCGCTACAACTTATATCAAAAGGCAACCTTCGGAAGAGGTTGCTTTTTTTTGTTTGGGTGGGGAGGTCTTAACGCTGAAAAGGCTATTAACCTTTTCAGGGTTGACACCCTTGCGTCCTATTTTGGTGTAGGAGGTTCTAACCTTCAAAAGGCTATTAACCTTTTCAGGGTTGACACCCTTGCATCCTATTTTGGTGTAGGAGGTTCTAACCTTCAAAAAGCTATTAACCTTTTCAGGGTTGACACCCTTGCGTCTTATTTTGGTGTAGGAGGTCCTAACCTTCAAAAGGCTATTAACCTTTTCAGGGTTGACACCCTTGCGTCTTATGGTGCAAGGGTCCTAACCCTCAAAGGGCTATTAGCCTTTTCAGCGTTAAGACCTCCTCCATCTCAATCACATCCGCCAAAGGCGGCCTGAGCTGTTCCCCTCACCACAATTTCAATCAGCATCGGCCAGAGCGATTCCGGTGGAGCAACTTGTCCTGCATAGTAATAAACGAGATAACGGTGCTGTGCAAATTCCTGTTTGGAGCACGGAAGAACGCGGGTGCTTCCATCTTTCATTGTGCCGATGATGGACAAAGAACTATCTGCATTCATCACATATTCGGCGTGATGAAAATCGGAAGCATACCAGAATGGAAAAAGATGGTACGCTGCTTTCTCTGATGAATCGATTGTCATTCCCAGCGTGTCGTGCAGGACAACAACACGTAGTGTATCGCCCGCATGTACATATGCGCCGATCAGAAAGAAAAACAGGAACAGGGTTGCGAAGCGCATACCGGAAATTACGAAAAAAATAGACGCAAATATTTCAGACGAGAGAGTCGCTGCGATCGCGTGCACCGTGCATCATGGTTGATTAAAAAGTCGAAGCGCTAGTACTCTTCGAGGTACGAAAATCTCCCGAACGGTACTTTCTGTTTGGCAATAATGGTATCCGCAGAAGAAGGATCTTCTCCAAGCATGTCCATCATGGATTCGTAACAGCGATCATACTTCCACGTTCCTGCTTTCTTATCAAAGACAAACACAAAGTCGCGCGTCCAGCGGTAACGGCTTCCTCCGTAGTGTTTCAACGTGAAGCTTCCCGAATCAATTTCGATACCGTTGAAAGGTTCGCCGAACATTTGTCCATTGATCTGCGGTAAGGTAGCTTTTTCGTTGTACTCCGCCAGTTTGAATCCAACCGGTGATCCGATAAGCAGCAAAACAGGTCGCGGTCTTTCCGACATCATTCCAACATCATCGGAATCGTGGCGCAGCACCAGGATGGCGTCCTCATAGTGATCCCTGTTCAAATAACCGAAAGCGGAATCCATAACGCGGTGATGCCGATTAATCCATTTGGTGTATGATGGACGCAGCGGAATTGTATCCGCAGTATTTCTGACAATTGGAAGCGAGTCAGCTTTCTGCGAATCATCCCCAGTTGGCGAACTCCCGGATTGCCCGTTACCGCACGCAAAAAGCGCGACTGAACATGTAGCGAATGCAAGAAGTTTGAGGTTCATCGTTTTTGCGGAATGCTTTTCGAAAGTACACGCTTACTGCATATAGCGGTACTCCGTGAAATTCTGCTTACCGTAGCTTTCCTTGTTGAACACCGATTCTGTTTCTTTATCCGGCTCGCTCGTGTGATAATCAATTCCGGCATCCCTGGAAAGGAACCACGCTTGTTTATCGTTGTTGTATTTGAACGTCATGACACGGGTCCAGCGCCAATTGCTGCCGCCGTAATGTTCGATCGAGAAATATCCGTTCCTGATGGCCATACCGTCGTACGGATCGCCGAAAATTCCGCCGCAACCTTTACACAATACAACACTATCGTTGCGGGCAGCAACGTTGAACACGCCATCTGCATTACCAATTAACACAAGCAGTGGCCGCACCATTTCAGTCATCGAATCTTCAGCCGGATTTTTGAGAATGACCAGCATGTCGAGATACGCATCGCGGTTCAGGTTGCCGGTCATCGTATCCATAAGTTCCCAACCGGCAGGAATGATTCGTTTAAAAAGTTCGCTCATGCTTTCCTGCGAAGGCCGGGTCATTTTCATGGCCACATCCGCTGGCACTGAATCCGGAATGCCAGAACTGCGAACGGAATCTTTTGGAGGAAAAGAATCCTGAGCAACAACTGAATCGTTGGCGACGGGTTTATTGGTTTCGCCGCACGCCATAAACAATGCGGTAAAAATCAGTAGCGTCCATTTCATAGTGTGGATGTGTTTTGCAGTTTAATTATCATTTGCGCATCACCGCGAGTAACGAAAGGTAACGGAATACGAGAGCCTGCCACCATAATTCCCGTAGTTCTTTTGCGATACCAAACGTCCGTGCTTGTCATACACTCTATTCCCAAAGCTACATTCCGAAAGCGGTGGCGCGATTCGCGAAGCCGGATCCCCTGAATACCGGGTATTATAGATCCTGATCATTGTTTTGCCCCGGGTTCTCACAGTATCCTGGCGGGTGTAGAAACTTCCATTGGATTCAGGGCTGTTTGTATACTCCTGCGACATCCAATTCTCACTTCTTCCTGGAACATTCGTCCACCAGTAATAGTGGTGCGATCGAACCGTGGAATCACCGGTATAGATAAAGGTCTCCTTCAGATATCCTTCGTCTGTATAATACACAACTACAAATTCTGACAACTTTCCGTTTTCCCAGAGCTGACGTTCGGTCATCTGCAATTTATCGTTGTACGTATACGTGTACATGCGAAGGTTCAAACTATCTCTTCCATCGAAACCAATCATGTAAAGCGGAAGGGTATCCGCTCCCCGATACGTATTTCCCTCGATCAAAGTGCTGTAGCTTCCCTCGGTGGTGTCCACTGTTTTGATTTCAGAAATTCTTCCGTCTTCGTAGAATTTATATTCGTAGTCCATTCGTGAAACAAACAGTCCGTCTTCATAAGCCACGTGTGATCGGACCAGGCGATTGAGATAAAAGAAAACAGTGTCCACTGCCGTGCTGGTATCTCCTTCTTGAATAAGCCACGAGCGTGTTACCGCGAATGCATCCGAAAAATCAGTGATGGCGATAGTGATGATCGGGCACAGCGAATCCGTCATTTCGCATTGGTCATACTGAAGAGTTCTGCGTTACATTTTTGTTTTCTCTCCGCGTTCGTTATACGTTGCTTGAACAAGCGCGGTATCTGACCGGCCATGCCGATACACGGTAATGTCGAGATCAGAAACTTCTTTTCCGTTGACATACCGGATAACCTGGTCGCATGAAGAGGTTACTGTATCCGTGTCATAATTCTCGCAGTGAATTGTAATGGTGCAGTCTTTCGCATGCCTGAGAAATTGAGCCGGCAAAGACTGAATGCAGCAAAGCGTGCAAACTGAAAATGTCAGGATGGCGAGAGACCTGATCATCATTTTACTTTTTCGCGGTCCAGGGCGAGAAGATCCTGCCCGATATCTTTCCGGTAATAACATCCTTCAAACGAAACGGCTTCCGCTCCGGCGAATGAACCGTCCAGCGCTTCGCGGATAGAATTTCCCAAGGCCGTAAATGCGAGAACACGTCCGCCGTTGCTGACAATCGCACCTCCTGATTTTTTTGTCCCGGCATGAAATACGTGCGCCGCTGAAACTTTATCGAGACCGGAAATCGGTTTTCCTTTTTCGTAATCGCCCGGGTAACCACCGGCAACCATCATCACGGCGGTCGCTGTACGCGGATCGATTTCCAGTTTCACCGAAGCGAGTTGCTTCTTCCCTACCGCTACAAAAAGTTCGAGCAGGTCGCTCTTGATGCGTGGCAAAACCACTTCCGTTTCCGGATCGCCCATGCGGCAATTGTATTCGATCACTTTCGGATCGCCATTGTCGTTCATGAGGCCGATGAAAATAAATCCGGCGTACGGAATGTTGTCTTTCTTCAATCCTTCGATGGTAGGAATGACTACACGCTCTTCTACTTTTTTCAGGTAAGCTTCATCAGCAAACGGAACGGGGGAAACCGCTCCCATGCCACCGGTGTTCAGGCCTGTGTCGCCTTCACCAATGCGCTTGTAATCTTTCGCGGCGGGAAGAATTTTATAGGAAATTCCATCGGTGAGAACAAAAACAGAAAGCTCAATGCCCTGCAGAAATTCTTCGATCACCACGCGACTGCTGGCTTCGCCGAATTTTGCATCGGCAAGCATGGATTTCAATTCTGTTTTTGCTTCTTCAAGCGTGTGTGGAATGACGACTCCTTTTCCGGCTGCGAGTCCGTCGGCTTTCAATACGTATGGCGGTCTCAGCGTTTCGAGAAAAGCATATCCTTCGTTGAGCGTGTCTTTGGTAAATGTTTCGTACGCTGCAGTAGGAACACCGTGGCGGATCATGAAGCGTTTTGAAAAATCTTTGCTGCCTTCGAGCTGTGCGCCTTCTTGCTGCGGACCGATTACCGGAATGTGTTTGATCTGCTCATCGTTGAGAAAAAAATCGTGCACACCTTTTACCAGCGGATCTTCCGGTCCAACAACCACGAGTGAAATATTTTTTTCGAGTACAAGCGATTTGATTTTTGGAAAATCCATTACGCTCACGTCCACGTTTTCCCCGTGCAGGGATGTTCCTGCATTTCCGGGAGCGATGTAGAGTTTCGTAAGCAGTGGACTTTGTGTGAGTTTCCAGGCGAAAGCGTGTTCGCGGCCACCGGAACCGAGTAAGAGAACGTTCATGGAACAAAGATAGTTGTAAACTGGAAGTGCGCGTCTTCAAGGGAAAAGTTGTCAGGATCGGTATCAGCGTCACCGGGGCAATCCCCCAAAGGGTTTATTGAGTCTCCATAAACCCTTTGAGGGATTACGCCCGCTCTTCAATCTTCCCGAGCAGCCACCTGAGATCCGCCACATTCTTCTTGTGCGTGAGTTCTTCCCGGAGTTTTTCAACCTGTTTTCTTTTCGTACCGGCTTTCATTAAACGTGATGTGTACTGAATCAGGTTTTCGTAGATCGTGCGCTGGTACTCAGAAACACTTTTGTTCCGTTTGAGAAAAGTGCGGAAAGCCGTTGCGTGGTATTCGAACGAATCTTCTTCATCGAGTTCGAACCAGGTTTTGAGCACAATGGAACGCGCATCGAGATCATAAAAGATGTCGGAGAAATCGACCTGCTGGAGTAAGCGCAGTGCGCCGGAAAAATCGCCCGTATGAAAAAGCAGGTTGGCGGTGTTGTACATTCTTGCATTCTCGCGTTCGTGCGACTGCAGCTCTGGAATATAACGCCGGATAAATGCTTCCGCCCATTTCAGTTCGTGCAGGCGAAGACTGATGGTGACGATGTTTTTAAAATCGCGGTGCGAAAGAAATCCTTCGGTGAGCAAAACGCGGTTCTCCAGCGTGGTTTTATAAATATCGAAGAGTTCGTTTTGCCAGGAAATATTTCCGAGGTTGATTTTTTTGATGCAGTAATTCAACACGTACTTATACATGTCGCGAAGCTCTTCTTTCGTCACCACCGCTTCGTGTTCCCGCAACAATCCGCGCAGCACGTGGTAGTGTTCCTCGTTCTCACTTTCGCGCAACGTCATGAGAATGCGGAAATAGATCACAATCACCGGAACATCTTCATAGGAGCGGTTCGCGAGATGCGAAAGGATTTCATCCAGCAAAAAAACCTGGTGTTCGCCGGCAAAAACGTTCTGCACGTTGAAAATTTCACAACAGAGCTGCAGTTTCCGGATCAGGTAAAAGCGGTCGAGGAATCCGGCAGCGCGCGTAATGGTGCGTTCGTTGTGCGGAACTTTTCCTGCGGACGTGAGCGACAAATGCATGAATTCCATTTCCCAGGCGTGCGAATAATAATCGGCATCCTGGATCTGTTGCTCAGCCACGTACTCTTCAAACTTTCCAAAATGCGCCTGCCAGGCTTTGGTGGCGCCGCGTTTACCTAATTCACGCGACAAAACTTCTTCATGCGCCTGCTGATTTTTCGTGTAGCCGCGATGCGCAATAAATTCTTCGAGCCGTACAACCAAATCGGAATTGAGATACCGAAAACGGCTGTCGTTGTATTTCTGTTTCGGAAAACAGGATTTCCAGGCATCCTGTTTGGAAAGTTCCTGCCCGGGTTTCATGTTGCGCGCGGTCGCACAATAGTAATCGAAGAGCAGCAACAAAAGCATGTCGTTTCCTGCGCCGCCGCCGATCCACGACCGGAATAAAGGCAGTTCGGCCGGGATCAAGCCAGCAACGATACCAATGACCTTGTTTTTGTTTATATCCGACAAAATAATGTTATTTATACGGCAATTATAAGCTATTTCAAGCTATAATCGAATTATATATATCCGACAAATTCATTTTTTTGTATTTTATCATGACCTGCTTTCGATCTACTATTGTACCGTGATCAAGTATCCAAGCCGAGGACATTCTTCGGACAAACAGATAAAACACAAACACATGAAAGCCGCTTGTTTCCCCTCCCTCCGACTGACCCTTACAGCAGCTGCGATTTTTATCGGGCTTGTTGTACAAGCGCAATGCGACGTAGATGCCGGTGCGGATACAATGTTCTGTCAGCAGCAGGGACAATTATTCGCAACGCCTGATTCTCCGGGGACCTATTCATTTTCCTGGTCGCCTGCAACGGGTCTCGACAATGCGAATGCACAAAACCCGAATGTAATTTCCGGTGTGCACAACCAGCAGTACATCGTTACTATGACTGACCTCGTGAACAGCTGTACCGCTATGGATACCGTTATTGTGAGCGCATATTATTTCAGCGGAGGTGACACGACCTTCATCTGCCAGAACAGTCCAGTGACCCTCGACTTTGGTCCGGGTGCATCGAATTATTTCTGGCAGTTCTATACCGATACTTCGGGCAATACCACGAACCTGAATGCTTCTACGCAAACGTTGACCGTAACTCAACCGGGCACTTATTCGGGCATTGCATTCTTCACAGGATGTGGTGCATTGACTAACGTATTCCGCGTGGTGGAAAATTGTTTCAGCTGCGGTGTAAACGCCGGTCCGGATACCATGTTCTGCCAACAGCAGGGACAACTGTTTGCCACTCCGGCTTCACCGGGCAATTATACATTCGTTTGGTCGCCTGCAACAGGATTGGATGATGCAAACGCACAGAATCCGAATGTGATTTCGGGTGTACACAATCAACAGTACATTGTTACAATGACAGATCCTGCAAACAATTGCACAGCATATGATACAGTTGTTGTAAGCGCATATTATTTCAGCGGAGGTGATACAACTTTCATTTGCCAAAGCAGTCCGGTTGTTCTCGACTTTGGTCCAGGTGCATCCAATTACTTCTGGCAATTCTATGCGGATACAGCAGGCAACACAACGATGATCAACTACTCCACGCAAACGTTAACCGTAACACAGCCGGGCGCCTACATGGGATATGCGATGTTCCCCGGATGTGGTGCATTGACCAGCGTGTTCAATGTTGTGGAGAATTGCAACACCTGTGCAGTTTCTGCAGGACCCGACACGATGTTCTGTCAGCAGCAGGGACAATTAACGGCGACTCCGGGAATGCCTGGAAACTATACATACTCGTGGTCACCGTCGGTTGGTCTCGACAATCCGAACACACAGAACCCGAATGTTATTTCCGGTGTGCACAACCAGCAGTACATCGTAACGATGACAGACACTGCAACGAATTGTACAGCGTACGATACTGTTGTGGTGAGCGCTTATTACTTTCACATCGATACCGTTTACCTGTGCAACGGAAATTCTGTAACCTATGATCTTGGTC
>DATHKF010000320.1:0-4370 GCA_035489505.1 Bacteroidia bacterium
GAGTTTAATATCTGTACCACGACCCGCCATGTTGGTCGCAATGGTTACAGTGCCCGATTGTCCGGCTTCTGCAACAATGTCCGCTTCCTTCTGGTGGAGTTTCGCGTTGAGTACGTTGTGCTTGATGTTCCGCAGTTTCAGCATCCGGCTGAGCAACTCGGAAATTTCTACCGAAGTTGTACCAACGAGAACAGGACGACCATCTTTCACACACTTGGTGATCTCTTCAATCACCGCGTTGTATTTCTCACGCGTGGTTTTGTAAACGAGATCTTCTAAATCTTTACGCGTGATGTTCCTGTTGGTCGGAATCGTTACAACGTCGAGTTTGTAGATTGTCCAGAATTCCTGTGCTTCAGTTTCCGCTGTACCGGTCATACCGGAAAGCTTGTGGTACATCCGGAAGTAATTCTGGAGTGTAACCGTTGCGTACGTTTGCGTAGCCGCTTCGATCTTCACATTTTCTTTCGCCTCAATCGCCTGGTGCAATCCGTCGGAGTAACGGCGTCCGTCAAGTACACGACCGGTTTGCTCGTCAACGATTTTCACTTTGCCATCAGCAACAATGTACTCGTCGTCTTTCTCGAAGAGGCAATACGCTTTGAGCAACTGCTGCATCGAGTGAACACGTTCCGACTTCACGTTGTAATCGCGGATGAGCTCGTCTTTTTTCACAAGACGTTCTTTCTCGTCGGTAAACTTCGCTTCCAGTTCGTTCATCTCCACGCCAAGATCGGGGAGGATGAAGAAGTTGTGATCTTCGGTATTGTTCGAGATCAGATCAATTCCTTTTTCAGAAAGCTCGATGGAATTGTGTTTTTCATCAATGACGAAAAACAGTTCCTGGTCGACCTTGTGCATTTCTTTCGACTGGTCGGCGATGTAGAAGTTTTCCGTTTTCTGCAACAACGCCCTCACACCCTGTTCACTGAGGAACTTGATGAGTGGTTTGTTTTTCGGAAGACCGCGGTGACAACGCAGGAGCAGTAAGCCTGCTTCTCTTTCTTTCTCTTTATCACCAGCCGCAGCAGCGTACATTTTTTTCGCGTCGGCGAGAATGGTATTGATGTACGAACGTTGCGCGTTCACGAGTTTCTCAATTTTTGGTTTGAGCTCGTTGAACATGTGATTGTTTCCTTTCGGAGTAGGGCCGGCGATGATGAGCGGAGTTCGCGCATCGTCAATGAGTACAGAATCGACCTCATCCACAATCGCGTAATGGTGTTTGCGCTGTACGAGTTCGCCCGGTTCACGAGACATGTTATCGCGCAGGTAATCGAAACCGAATTCGTTGTTGGTTCCGTACGTGATATCCGCGAGATACGCATTGCGGCGTTCTGTGCCATTCGGCTCATGCAAATCGATACAATCCACAGTAAGGCCGAGGAATTCGAAAATAGGCCCGTTCCATTCGCAGTCACGACGCGCGAGGTAGTTGTTTACTGTTACCAGGTGCACACCACGTTGCGGAAGCGCATTGAGGTACATCGGTAAAGTCGCAACGAGTGTTTTTCCTTCACCGGTTGCCATCTCGGCAATTTTCCCCTGGTGAAGTACGATACCGCCAATGAGCTGTACATCGTAGTGCACCATGTTCCAGGTAACATCAACGCCTGCTGCGGTCCACGAATTTTTCCAGATCGCTTTGTCGCCATCGATCACCACGTTCAGTTTCTTCACCGCGAGATTGCGGTCGTGTTCTGTCGCGGTAACAACAAGTTCTGTGTTCTCTGTAAAACGACGCGCAGTTTCTTTCACCACGGCGAAAGCTTCCGGAAGAAGTTCTTCGAGGATCTCTTCAATCTTCTTGATTACCTTTTTATTGATCTCGTCAATCTGGTTGAAGTATTTTTCCTGCTCGTCAATGTCCACGTCAGGAACTTCGGCTTTTGCGCGGAGTTCGGCAATTTCCTTTTCCTCGTCTTCAATGTATTCCGTAATCTGCTTGCGGAACTCCACGGTTTTATTGCGGAGCTCGTCGTTGCTCAGTGTACTTAATGTTGGGTAAATCTTGAGGATCTCGTCAACGAATGGTTGAATCTCTTTCACGTCGCGTTCCGATTTGGAACCGCCCATGAGTTTAGAGAACCCCTTGGTAATAAAATCAAACATGAGAATAGTATTGAAAGTTTATTGCAGGTCTTCCCTGAACTGCAGTTTATGAAACGATGGGAAGACGGTACGTAGCCGCAATGTATACGCGTGTCATCCTGAGCGGAGTCGAAGGACTAACGCGTACCTGCCCGGCTATTCACGTTTCATCCAGGTGAGTATATCCGCCTGGAGTGAAGATTTCACGATGTGAGGAAAAATGAAATGATAATCGCCTGAGAAACTCTGGCTGAACGAAGTAGCCCCTTTGTATTCAAAAGCCGGGACGTGATGAAATGACTTGAAGATAACCTTGAGGTCGCCGTGGGAATTCTTGACGATTGCCACATCCGATTTACGGAGCTGGGCAATGTCGAAACCTTTCTGGGTGAGCTGGCGGGTTACTTCCGTGGCATTCAGCGGATCTACCCAGGCGAGCATAAGCACACATCCCGCAAGAGTTACGAGGAACGGAAGTGGATGTTTATGCCGGTTTTTCATTGTCCGAAGGACTCTTATGGAGTTTAAAAGGGATCGTGAAATTACTCATCAAAATCCATTCCTCAAGGGGAATTGTGACAAATGTGGCCGTCTTGTCAGCCTTCAGGGGAGTTTATCCTGACAAAGGAAGGACGCCTGCTGGTAATTCCGGAGGGAACCTGTCAAAAGAGCAAAATAAAAGGTAGTGTCTCAGTTTGAGCATTTGATATTTTGACACGGCGGGATAACGGTAACGCACTGTGAGCGCCCGGGCCTGGAACGGGTTTCGTGCTTCTATTAGCGCCGTGTCGCCGTGTCAAAAAGTAAAGTGAGACACTATCAAATAAAAAAGGGGCTTTCCGGCCCCCCTGTCAGTATGTCTCGGTTAAAGAAACAACGTGTTAATACTCATCCTCATTGAAGAAGAAGTCCTCCTTCGTGGGATAATCCGGCCAGATCTCTTCGATCGTTTCATACGATTCACCTTCATCTTCGATTTCCTGGAGGTTTTCAATAACTTCCATTGGCGCGCCCGATCTGATTGCGTAATCGATTAATTCCTCCTTGGTGGCCGGCCAGGGAGCATCTTCAAGGTATGATGCGAGTTCCAGGGTCCAATACATAACTACTTCAATTTTAAGGGTTGTAAGTCTAAACGCTTATTTTTCAAAAATGTTACGCTGAATTTATAACAGCGTAAATGGGTTAATTTTCGTGCAAAAGTAGAAATATCTACATGCGATGTACTATTGAAAGGTATTTTTTTTGAATTAATAATTAATTGATATTCAGTTGAATATAGTGTTGTCAACAAAAAACGGCTTTGGCACGGTGTTTAGTAAACCTTTAAAGTCTTAAACCTTTAAGGTTTACGTTATTTATAACTTAACGAAAAAAAATGGATTATGCAACCCCTTGGGTTTTATTTCGCGTTGATTGCGAACCCGGGTTGACACCAGCACCGAAGCTGGCACTGATACTGACACTTATTTCTTAGCGGGAATCCACGGAATTTCCTCCGCGCCCAATTCATGAGTCAGTTTTCTCGACAACATAAACAGGTAATCCGAAAGCCGATTGATATAACGGATGATAATTTCTTCAACCGGCTCAGATTCTGAAAGATGGATCACGCAACGTTCTGCACGGCGACACACGCAACGCGCCACGTGGCAATACGAAACGGTAAGATGTCCGCCCGGTAAAACGAAATTTCTCATTGGAGGAGCAACTTTGTCGATCGCGTCCATTTCTGTTTCCATTGCGGCAACGTGCCCGTCAGTAATTTCCGGCAACTTCATGTGACTTTTTTCCGGGTCACTCGCGAGTTGTGATCCAATCGTAAAAAGCTGGTCCTGTATCTGAATGAGCAGCTGTTTCGTTTTTTCTTCGGTGATGCAATCACGGATCACACCGATCCACGAATTAAGTTCGTCAATCGTTCCGTATGCTTCAATGCGGATATGGTGTTTCGGAACACGTGTGCCTCCAATGAGGGAGGTGAGTCCTTTGTCGCCAGTTTTGGTGTAGATCTTCATGGTGTAAGGATGGCCGCAAAGACGCTAAGGCGCAAAGAAAGCGCAAAAGGTTTGCGGTTCGTGTTTAAGAGTACTATGTGATCTTATGTTGAGCAAAGCGCCTATGTTCACTATGTAACTATGTGGTTTATCTTGTGATTGATAGTTTCTGTGTTGAGAGAATTGCATCTTCTTTACGGATCACACACAAATAAACCGCCGCCGGCAATTCCGCAGTAGAAACGCTTCCACCCGAAATTACTTTCTGGCTCAGCACCATTT
>DATHKF010000321.1:0-5973 GCA_035489505.1 Bacteroidia bacterium
GCGAACCGGGAAAAGGAACTGAAACAACAGTGACGTGGGAAAGAAATATAACCAGGTAATAACGCAGGTAGTATGATGCACCGCTCTATTGTAATTGTAGATGACCACCGTTTGTTCAGCAGTGCGCTCGCTGAGTTGATCGGAAAATTCACGCGCTATTCTGTACTGTATGAAGTGCAGAATGGCAAAGAGCTTATTGAACGGATGAAGCATGTGCAGAACGTGCCCGACATTATTCTGCTCGATATTAATATGCCGGTGATGAATGGGTTTGAGACTGCTGAATGGCTAAGGAAATCGCATCCCGAAGTAAGGGTGCTTGCTGTTTCCATGAATGATGACGAAGAAAGTGTGATCAACATGATCCGCGCCGGTGCGCATGGGTATGTGCTCAAAGACATCGGACCGCTAGATCTGGAAAAAGCCCTCGAGTGTTTGGTCGAGAAAGGCACGTACTACTCAGAACTGGTTACACAACACATGGCGAGCTCTATCGCCGGATCGGATTCGGCGAAGAAGAATGATCTGGCGCTTAACGAACGGGAGAGAGCGTTTCTCCAATGGGCGTGCTCAGAGCTGACCTACAAGGAAATCGCCGATAAAATGTGTGTAAGCATGCGCACCGTCGACGGCTATCGCGAAGCCCTTTTTCTAAAACTGGAAGTTAAAAACAGGGTGGGCTTGGTGCTTTATGCCATTGCCAATAAACTGGTGAAGATTTGAGTCAGAACTGCCACGCAGATTTTCGTACCTTAGAACTACTTCAAGTACCACCCAATGAGAACCTTCTTCTTGTTCTTACTCCTCACCATGACGCACGTGGTCTCCGCTAATCCCGTAACTACGGTCTACCTTTTCCCCGGCGAAGGCTCCGATGAACGCATTTTCTCCAAAATAAAATTCGACTCCACCTATCGCGTTGTTCATGTTGTTCTTCCCACGCCTGCAGAAGGAGCAACCATGAAAGAATACGCTGCGGTTATCAGCAATCAGATCGACACGAATGGAAAATATATTTTCATCGGTGTTTCCCTCGGAGGAATGATCTGCGCGGAACTGGCGGACTACATGAAACCGGAAAAGATCATTATTATTTCAAGCGCGAAATCATGCAAGGAACTTCCGTTCCGGTACACGTTTCAGAAAGTATTTCCGCTGAATAAAATAGTTCCGAAAGGACTGGTCAAAACAGGCGCGAGAATACTTCAGCCGATTGTTGAGCCCGACCGAAAAAAACACGCCGACGTTTTCAACAGCATGCTGGCCAGTAAGGATCCGGATTATTACAAACGAACGGTCGACCTGATCCTGAACTGGGACCGGAAAATTTCCAACGACGCCATCATTCATATTCACGGAACAAACGATCACACCATTCCGATACGCAACGTGAACGCGGATTATGAAATAAAAGACGGATCGCACATGATGACGCTTACGCGCGGCGATGAAATAAATACGCTGATTCAATCGATTCTTGCTGGGAAAAAATGAGCTTTTGGTAATGTATCAGTTTAACGGCAAAAGATTATTTCAAAAGAGCAGGATGAAAATTAAGCCGCGAATTACACGAATTTCGCGAATGCATAATTAGTGCAATTCGTGTAATTCGCGGCCCGAATAAAATCGATGCATTTTTCCACGTTATCCGTTTACAAACGGCTAAACCCGGGAATCTGCAAAAATGATCGTAGCTTTTGCGGTAACTAAATATGAAAACGCTAGCTTGGTTTCTTTTTTGACAAGGAAATAAATCGCAAAAAAATACGCTCATGCCAGGAAAAATTATTCTTACTGCCGATGATTACGGCGCGTCTGAGTTTATCGACTCAGGCATATTGAAAGCAATAGCCGAAATGCGTATCAACGCGGTTGGATGTTTTGTTACTTTTTCCGATTCCCGGGAACGGATACAGAAACTGGTGAACCTCAAGCGAAGCATGCGCAATAAAATTGATCCTACAACCGGGCAACCGTTTGAACTCGGTATCGGATTGCATTTCAGCATGACGGCGGGTCAACCGGTAAGTGCGCTGCCGGCCGACTGTGTAATGCTCAATAACTATGGTTGGTTCAGGGATGCAGAAGGTTACCCGTTTCACGACGTCGATCCGATTCAATTCGTGAATGAACTTCAGACGCAGCTTGATCGTCTGCAGGACTGGTTGGGTGAGGGTGAAGTCATCGACTTTATTTCCAATCACCATGGACTGGTTTACATGGATGATGCGATTTATGGCCACTACCTTTCTGTAGCGCAACGTCCCGGGTTTGAAATTCCAGTGCGTACACCGTTGTCGTGGATACGGACTGATCTGCGTTTCAAAGCGCCGCTTCTGCCTGCAGTAATTGTTGAAGGTCTGAAGCTGGGATATCTTCGTCACCTGGGCCACATGAAGAAACCGGATATCATGAACCGGAGAACGCGGATGCAAAACGCCGGAATTAAATCGTCCTATTGTTTCACAGATACCATTTACGGGAACGGAAGAAAAATTGTGCTGGAACATTTGCTCAGCCAGTACCGCAACCGCACAATGGTTACTGAATTCATGATGCACCTGGGTGATCCCGACGTGGATCCGGGAGAAGATAAACCCGGAATTAACGGCGCGTATTTCAAAGGACGAAAAAAAGAATTCAGCAGTCTCATGAGCCTGGACCTGGATGAGTTGTTGGCTCAATACGCTGTGAGCCGTGTAACATTCCGTGCACTCGAATCCAGCGACAGCGGAGATCCTTCCTGAAAACACACCAATGATTTTTTATAAATAAATTACAACCCATGAAGAAAAAATTCTCCGCTTTTTACCTGCTGCTGATACCAGCTACCTGTTTTCTCCTTCAGAATTCTGCCTGTTCAAATCCTGCGTCGCGAACAGGAGAAACTGAAACCGATAGTCTGAAAAACAAAAACCGCACCTTCCTCTTCCTTTCGGATATTCACCTGAATACATTCGACACCGTTACAGAATACGGAGAAGACACCGGCCTCCAGCTCTGGAAAAATTTTCTCGCGAAAACGGATTCTGTTCTCGCTTCACCGGTGTCACCCGATTTCATTGTCTACACCGGCGATCTTCCAGCGCATTACAGTTGCGAATCCGGTTGTTATCTGCCGCCCGATCAACGGGCAACGCACAACGCAAATATCAAGGCCATTCTCGATGGGTTGCGTTCGCTTGCTGATAAATACAACAAGCCTTTGTTTTATCTGCCAGGCAACAACGATGGCCTCGCCGGTGATTACTATTCGTTCGCGGATGAAAAACAGCAAACACCTTTTTCACTTGTTGCCGAAGATGAAAATCCGTTTCCTGCGCTGAATATTCTTCCGGGCGATACAGCACCGTGTATGATCGCGAATCCGCATCCAACCATGGGTTACTATTCTGCGAGCCCGGTGAAAGGGTTGCGCCTGATTGCACTCAACACAGTTATTTTCAGTGAAAACTTTGTTGCTGTCGACAGTACAACTCCGGATTCAGACCGCACAGAAGAAATGATGTGGCTTGCACAGCAATTGAAAGAGGCGAGTAATAAGGGAGAGAAAGTATACATCGCCATGCACATTCCACCCGGTCTCGACGCATACAGCGGAAAAAGTATGTGGGTTGATTCATCATTTACAAACGGAACCTTGCTGTATAATTTTCTCGCCATGACCAATCAATACCAGGAAACCATTGCTGGTATTTTGTATGGTCACACGCACATGGATGAAGTGCGCCGTCTTTACGATCCAACCGGAACAAAAATTACGGAGGTTGCCATTTCCTGTCCGGGTGTTACACCTCAGCACAGCAACAATCCCGGATTTAAAATTGTGGAGTACAACGCAGAGAGCATGGAGCTGCTTGATTTCACCACGTTGTACACTACACCACAAAGTGAGTACTGGGGCAATGCTTCGTACACATTCGGTTCGGCGTACGGTTGTAACGACACGTGCAACATTTTTCAAACGCTCAGTATGTTGTCGCTGGCCAAAGTATCCGCTGCTATGAGCACCACGTTTATGGTGAAGAACGGAATGGCGGGTTACAACATCACGCAGGGAATTGAAGTGAAACCGGAACAGTAGCCCGATATAAAGTTAAGCCGCGAATTACACGAATTATGCATTCGCGTAATTCGTGGCCCGATGAAACTGAGACATTACCAAATTTTGCACCATACTAGCATACAGAAGACCCTTCTTATACATTTTTGAGCACCAAACCCATGAGCGCTAACGAAGAAAAAACGTCAGAGAAAAAAGCACAAGTAAAATCCGGCACACCCGATGCAGATACCACGCGTCGCGTGAAAGATGTTATCGACGCCGAAAAAAAATATCTCGGCCTTGACGACACCAAACAGGTCCGTGGATTTGCCGTGTCGGGTGGTGGCATCCGTTCTGCTTCATTTGGATTGGGTGTGATGCAGGCACTCGTTGCCAACAACCAGCTGGAGAAAATGGATTACATGTCGACTGTTTCCGGTGGTGGTTACCTGGGCTCTGCATTGACCTGGGCCCTGAAACAAGGTGGAACAGAAGCGGGAACCACGCAGAAAAAATTTCCCCTCGGAAGAAGGGGAGAAGCCGCACGAGGTACAGCAACGGAAAGCAATCCGAACCTGGATGCAGGCGATAACAAACTGCTCAACTTCATCCGGCAGCATTGCAGTTACCTGGTTCCGACCAGTAGTCTCGGAATGGTTTCGTTTGCAGCAGTTGTTTTCCGCAGCATACTCATTTCGTTGTTTGTGTACTTCTGCATGTTGGTGATTTTGATGAGTCTTTTCGAATGGGGACATTTTTTCAAAACACCCCTGGTAGAGAACGCAGCAGGTGGCGATCCGTTTCACTTGATTCCCAAAGGAATTTTTATTTCCGTTTCGCTTGCGTGTATCGCAATCTGTATTGCCTGGGGCTTCCTGTATTCGCTGCGCACGTTCTTCGCTTCAGATGGTGTGCTGAACGAATACCTGTGGTTCATTACCGGTCAAAAGCTCATTGGTTATTTGTGGAAAGCCAGTTTTGTTTGTGCGCTGATCGGAACACTTCCGTACTTCGTAGGATGGATGCATGAAGCGGAAAGCATGATTGTCGCCAGCGGTTCGACATTGTTTGGAACGCTCGTCGGTCTCTGGCAATACCGTAAATCACAAAAGAACGAGGAGAGTACAGGCGCGGCTTCTGAACTCACCATTTATCTCGGCGCTTTTGCACTGATGTATGGTTTGATGCTCCTCGCGTATCTCGCTTCCGGTATATTTTTTCTCGAAGACCGTTTGAATCTTGTTCACCCGTTGTGGCTCGCAGTATTTGCGTTGATCACACTGATCTTCGCTGTGTTTGTGAACCTGAATCTCGTGGGGCCACACCGCATCTGGCGCGATCGTCTCATGGAAGCGTTCATGCCCGACGCAGAAGCCGTGGAAGAAAACCAGTGGAAGCCGGCGAAGAAAGCAGACTCCGCGTTGATGGAAGACATGTGTGATGCGCACAATCCGCGACCGTATCACATTGTAAACACGAACATCATTCTCGCCGAATCTCCGCAGGTAAAATTCAAAGGTCGCGGCGGCGACAACTTTATTATTTCCCGTCTCTATTGCGGAAGCGATGCAACCGGGTGGAGGACCACGAAAACATTTCACAAAAGCGGCACGCGTGGAATTACGCTGGCTACGGCTATGGCGACTTCGGCAGCAGCATTGAATCCCAATGCGGGTGTTTCCGGTGAAGGCGCAACGCGCAATCTCATTGTGTCCATTCTGCTTTCTACGCTCAACCTGCGTTTGGGTTATTGGGCGAACAATCCTTCGCGCAAGGCTATGTCTTCGCGTCCGAACTTTTTAACGCCAGGCTTGACCAGCGAAATTTCGCGCAACGGATTTACGGAAACAGATTCGCGTGTGTTGCTTTCCGATGGAGGCCATTTCGAAAACCTGGCGATCTACGAATTGATCCGCCGCAAACTCGAT
>DATHKF010000322.1:0-2532 GCA_035489505.1 Bacteroidia bacterium
CGCAATCACCTGGTCGAACATTTTACCGGCAATCTTTGCATGATGCGCCTGTGGTTTAAATATTTTGCTGTCTTCAAAATCCTGGCGGAGCGTAAGTATCACCTGGGCGCGCACATCTGCAATCATGATCGCTCCCATCACCTGGCGCAACTGCTCTACTGCACGAACGCCGCCTTCACTTCCGTAACTCACAAAACCGGCCGCCTTGTTATTCCATTCTTTGAAGATAAAATCAATTGCGTTTTTGAGCGCGGCGTTTATTCCGTGATTGTATTCCGGGGCGACAAATACAAACCCATCGAATGAAGCGATCGTCGCGGCCCATTCTTTCGTATGCTTGTGTTCGTACTTATCCATCGACGGTGGAAATGATTCGTCAAGCATCGGAAGATTCCACTCGAGCAGGTCGATCAATTCGAATTCTGCATCACTGCGTTCGCGCGCAAGATCGTACACCCATTGTCCTACAGCATCGCCATTGCGGTTGGGACGTGTACTCCCGATGATGATTGCAATCCTGATCACACCTGTGCTTTATGACTTATTGTCTTTTTCTTCCTTGTAATCTTCACGCAACGTCCGGACAAAAAGAATGATCTTTTTTACTTCTTCGTTGGAGATTTCTTCCTTCGAGAAAGAAGGCATGTCGCCAAGTCCTTGCCGCACCTGGAAGTGAATCAGAAAATTCGGAAGTGGTTTATCGATAAGTGATGGACCAACTCCTTTTTCTCCTGCAGGATGACATTTGTTGCAGTTGGTCATGAACAGTTTCATTCCCTGGTATTCTCCTTTCGTGTAAACACGATCGGTTGAATCCGGTTCATCCCGTTCCAGCTTGTCAATTTCCTCCTGCGTAATGTAGACCTCGTACTTTTTTTCGTTGTCCGTTGTATTCTCATCAGCCGGTTTATCGTTGTTGCACGCGGTAAAAGACAAAAGGGACAACACGCCAAAAAAGATGAGGAACGGAATGTTGGTTCCGTGGTTCGTCCTTCCACGCTGGGATTCTTCCTGTTCGCGTGCTACTGATTTTAACCATCGGGAAAGTATGATCACGAATACAACCAGTCCGAATATTAATGTAAATCCTATCATGGGTTTGCGTTTTTAAAAGGTTATACCATCTCGTCTCGTCAGCAAGCTGACGAGACGAGATGATTAATTTTGCTGGTTCGTCAATTCTTGTCTTTGAACAGCGATGCGCCGAACAAAAGTGTCAGCACAAGCAGCACAAGGAAAACGAAGAAGATGACTTTGGCAATCGACGCTGCGCCTGCTGCAATTCCGGTAAACCCGAATACGGCTGCGACAATCGCGATGACGAAAAATATGGCTGCCCATCTTAACATAATCGTGCGTTTTAATAGTTATTCACTGGGTGATATGGTGTGTCCTTTCGGATCATTGTTTTTGACTGTGTGCGATACATGACGCGTGGACTTTGTTTTGTGTTTCGTCGTATGGATGAATTCGGCTTCTTCAATGGAATGCGACTCCTGGAGATTTTCAGCTTTCTTGGCCATAACAGACAATTGGCTGTAAAATTTCTGAAGCACACGCAACTCTTCTTCGGTGAGTTCTTCCACGCTGATGAGCCGGTTGCTGGCGTGTTCGTGCGAAGCCACGAGTTCATTCAGTTTCAAATGCAAGGCAACGGATTCTTTGTTCTGCGCCCGCTGGATCACAAACACCATCAGGAATGTGATAATGGTTGTTCCCGTGTTGATGACCAGCTGCCATGTTTCTGAAAAATCGAAAAGAGGTCCGCTCACCAGCCAGATGAGAACAATCAATGCAGCGCCTATAAATGCAGCTGTAGTTCCGGTGGCTTTGCTCACCCACACCGAGAGTTTTTCAAAAATACCCCGCGGCTTACTCGTCAAAGAACGTACGTCATTTTCCATCCTGCATAATCTCAGGCAAAATGCAGACCATTGCGTTTTCATTGGCCAAAGGACTCCTTTGGAGGGAAAACAGCGTTTATGATCCGACACAGTGTAGAACCTTTACCCCGCACTGTGGATCAGCAGGGTATTTTGCTGTACGCGGAAATTATACAACGTTGCAGGAAAAAGAATTGAATCCGGAGTTAAATGCAGAAGCAAAACAAGAGATTAGTATCTCAGTTTGGCTATCGGGTTTCTGAAAACCGCTTAAGCGGTTGAGTGTATCTCACCCATCTATTGCCGGGGGCTTAAGCCCCCGGCAATGAGCAACTCCAACTCTCTCAACCGCTTCAGCGGTTTTCCTAAGCGTTTTCAAACGACTACAAACAAGTCACTGACTCCGCTACTGACGCTGACATTTATTTTGATTGAAGAACAGTGACCCCGATCGGTTGTTAACACGCAGAATATTGCTTTGAAAAAGATCGAATGTGCGGTAAAATACAGAAGCAGAACTGATCAAAGGCCATATTTTTTTGCCACAGATGCGCAGATTACGCAGATTGAAGGATTAAAATTTAAAAACAATCCAATTAATTTTTTCAATCTGCGTAATCTGCGCATCTGTGGCAGGGCGCCGCAGGCG
>DATHKF010000323.1:0-6968 GCA_035489505.1 Bacteroidia bacterium
ACGGAATACGTACGCCCGTTCGTTTGGAAAATAAATCGCCAGCACTTTCGGTTGCGCGAAGAGATTGTCGCCGGTCAGCCGGACGCGATACTTGCTGTTCAGCAAACTATCGTGCAGTGCATTGTCGGTGGAGCGATCGGAATTAAAAACGGATATCGGTGAACTGAGAATGGTCCAGATGTAACGCGTGGAAATTCCGCGGCTCATCAATTCGCTTTTCAGCAGTGAATCGACCAGTGAAGTGTCGAGTGTATTCGTGAAATCGTCGTAGACATTGATCTTGATGATCTGGTCGAACAAACCGGCAACGTGCCCGTTGTTGTTGTACTTGCCCACTTCGCTTTTCGGGTATTGCAGGTAAGGCGCAGATACAGATGAGATGTTGCTCGGTGAAACTGTGGAATTCATTTCTGAATTCAGGTTCGCCCACGGATAAACGGACTGGCGCGAGGTGTGATGAACAATACCCGCTGAATCGTTCGTGAATTCTTCATACACGTGAACGTTTCCATTCGACGTTGCGTTATCCGGCAAAAAACTCTGGCGGTGGTAACTCAGCTGCTGCTGCAAACGGTCTGCAGCCATCTGGCGGTTGTAGCGACGGGCAACCTGCACGAGCGCTTCGCGTACGTCCTGGATAAAATGTTCGCGTTTTTCGTTTACGGCATTGTTGATCCAGTAATACTGAATGATGCAGAGCCCGATTAAGGCACCACCCGCAAGCACACTGATCAGTTTCGGCGAAACGATTTTCATCTCTACAAATTTACGCATGCGCCCGCCCGTGAGTTGGAGGGTTAACATACTTTAACTGGGAAAAAGATTCAAAATTCAATGATTGAAGGATTCAAACCATTCGCACCGTCCCTGGCGCGTTGGGGGGCGCGGATGGTTGAATCTTTGAATCTTTAATCATTGAATTTTTCACAGCCCAAACCGGATCCGCGATTGCGTCGAAAGGAAAACCCTCAACGGCGGTAACTCCACGTGTTTTCCATCGGGAGCGGTAGCATGAATATTTTCAAACATGAGCATGCCACCTGCTTTCTTCACGTCAATGGCATCCACGCGTTTCTTCATTTCCGGCGTCATCTGGTTTGTTTTCGATTGAAGTGTATCGAATCCTCCTGTCGGGTTCCGGAAATACATCGTGAACGAATCCACGCGAAAAACTTCATTGCCATATTTCGTTTTCGCCTTTAAACGTCCAAGCGCAATGATGGTGAACTGGTCGGCTACGGAATCGTTCGGAACATTGTCGAGGTAAACGGTTGGAAGTTCACGTCCGAACAGCTTGTATGTTTTGGAGAGTGCAACCTGCTCTTTTCCGTTCTTGAGTTTTTCGTACACCACGAGAACGGCTTCTCCGCCGGTTTCAGCACGAAGGATGTACATCGAATCGCGAAGTGTAGCAGTTCCGCCTTTCAGTTCCACGCGGCTCATTTTGTTTTTACTCGTGTACCTGATTTTTACCGCGTAATCTTCGCGCAGGTAAAACCACGAATCATTTGGAACAATGGAAACGGTGGTCGCCGCATTTTTTACTACAAACGTATCAGTCTGGGCCAGGAGAAAATTTCCTGTTACGCCCAGACCGAGTATGACCAATGTCAAAATGAATTTCTGCATATACATTAACTTCCGGAAACGGGCGGAGGAATATCAAGCTGTTTGCGTGCTTCTTCCGGCTTCGTTAGTTTATCGGTGCTGACCGTAAACTTAAAAGTAGCTTGTTTTTTGTCCGAACCCGCCATGTTTTTGAAATCATCCACAGAAATTGTGGCGAGTTTTCCATCGCGTGTTATGGCCCAGAGCATGTTTTCCATTTCGGGATTGTACTTGAACTGTTTCATGTCCGCCGCAGAATACGTGAAGATGGCGTTGCGTCCTTTTTCAACGAGATAAATCTGATTCGCATCAAGCGCTTTCCCGGTTGTACCATCAAGCAGCGTAGCGAACATCATCCATTCGTCAGGCAAAGCTTCCGGGCAATCGGAATTCCAGATGCCGAAATCGGCGATGATAAATTCGCGCATCACCATCGATTGTGTCGAAGCCTGGAGTCCTCCGGCAATGCGGCTCTGGCGGGCACGTTCCGCCAATGTATCGTTCACCCAGATCCGGTGACGTTCGGCATTCTGCACAACGGCTTCACGTGCATCGGCTTCTTTCTGCTCTTTGTCGCCACGTGATTTCAGCATCTGCTGGTATTCCGCATTGCGTTTCTCCCACGATTTTTTTGCAGCAGCAAAATCTTTTTCATCCACAACCGGTTGCGTAGTATACACCGCCTCCCGGGTTCCTGCAGTGAAAGTAACGCGGAGCACATCGCGGTTTTTTACGCGCTGAATGAGGACATCTTCCCACTGTACTTTTTTGTCGTCCTTGTTGTACGGTGTAACGGTTTCATCTACTTCAAAACGCACGCCTTTGTAAGCAACCAGTTCCGGGAATTCGGTGGGATCAAACGCAATTGCAAAAGACGGTTTGTTCTTGTCTGCAATTTTTGGTGGAACAGGAGCGGAACCGATTTCGTTTTTCGCGATGGTAGATACAGTGTCTTCGACCGGCGGACCAAACACAGTGGCTTTCTCGTCGTTGATGTACTTCCAGTTTTTCGCAACCGTGTCGAGATAGTACGTGTTGAACCGTTCTTCGTCGCTGTCGCTGATCATGGCCACGTGAATGGCGGAATCAGGATTTGTCTTCAGCGGTTTTCCATTTTGCCAGGCCGTAATTTCAATCATGCCTGCCGATTCAAAATGAAAACGCGCACTTGCAGAATCATACGTCATCGGAATTCCGGCCATGAAAATAGCAGCCGGATCGTGGTATTCCTTGTAACGCAATTCCACGTTGCCGCTTACTTTGTTTCCGGCACTGTCGAGGAATGCAAAGCCCGGTACGTTGATCATGCTGCCATTCTGGTTCATGAACATTCCGCCCTGCGTTGCGTCCACCACAAATCCGGTGTCGGCATCGCGTGCTCCGTCGAACAACGATTGAATGAACGCCGGATTGTTTTCTGCTAACGTGGAATCGTTGTTGTTCAGCAAAAGATATCCACCGCCCACAAGTACAATTCCGGTTACCGCAGCGACTACATAGAACTTCGTTGTTTTAAAGAACGAAGGTTGTTTCGCGCCGTATGCATCCATGAAGGAATTGAAGTCTTTGCCTTTGGCAATGTCTGATTCCGACAAGGGTTCGCGGTTTCTATTGATGTTATAGTTTTCCATGACTACACGAATGAAGTGTAAATTGTTTTCAGCTTATCGAGCAAACGGTATACGCGTGCCTTGGCTGCAGTTTCTGTTATTTCTAAAATGGCACACAAATCTTTGAACGGAATTTTATCGAAGAAGCGCATTTGCAGCAGCGACATTTCATCTTCCTGTAACTGTTGCACGGCTTTCATCAATCGCGCATCGGTTTCAGCGCTGTTCTCTTCGCCCATTTCTGCAAGCACGTCTGCTACCTGTTCATCGTCGATGTTTACAGCCTGGCGCACTTTGCTCCTGCGGTAAAAACGGTTCAACTCGTTGATGGCAATGCGGAAGAGCAATGCGGAATACGGAACGCCCGTTGATTTATACTTGCCGATATTTTCCAGCGCAGCAATAAAAACCTGCTGGGTAATGTCGTATGCATCGTCTTTCCGGTCGGTTCTCTGGTAAACAAACCCAAGAATACGTGCGTAATACCTTTCGTACAGTGGTGCAAAAGCCCGTGGATTTCGCTTGGCAGCTTCAATCTCGGCATCTTCAGCAGCAATGTCGGTCCGGGTGGCGTGATACCTGGTCTCCATTTTCATATATGTTCCTTTTGCGGTGAGGTACATGGTTTTTCTGCTCTTTCAGGAGCATAAAGCATGCGGGTGGCAAAAGTGACGGGAAGATGGGGAAAAAGTGGCAAACGCAGTGGCAGTTGCGGGGGATGCGTCTTCGATCGGGTAATTTGTATCTCTTTTGACACAGATTACGCAGATTAATACAGATTCTCACAAATCTAAATCTGGGTACTGTATCAGGAACGGAATTAAATTTTGCCGCGAATTACACGAATTACGCTAATGTACAATTGGCGTAATTCGTGTAATTCGCGGCAAAAAATAGTGCGGTGATTGATCAACGATCTTAATCCAAACTGAGAAAATTTATCCTGGTAAAGACCAGCTGCACTTTTCTACTGCGTGAGAATAAGTTTCTGCCGGTACGGCGCAGCACCGTTCACAATTGTTTCTGTAAAATACGTTCCGGCGGTAAGCGTGGAAGTATCCACGTGAAAAATCTGTTCCGCGTGGTCTGATGACTGCGCAGAAACAAGTTGTCCGAAGGCGTTGTAAATGTTTACGGTCACGGCATTGCCCGGAGAGTCGAGCAGAATATTCCACCCGTTTTCGCTGGTGGATGGATTCGGGTAGGATGTAGTGATCCGTTCAACGGAATTTTCTTCTTCACCAACGCTGGTGCCGGTACCGCAGATGCATACGGTGCCCTGTGCGTCAATCATCGTAAAGTCACAGGGAAATGCGCAAAGCGGAAGGAATGTCGTATCAGCCACGGTTGGGCCCGCGAGCTGAACGCAGCCCATCGGATTCATCTGGTACGTAAACGGTCCTGTGCCGCAACCGGAACCAAGCTGGCTGGCATCTACGGCCCAAACACCATTGCATCCGTTTGTTGGTGGGATGACATACCAGGTCGTAATTGTCGTTTGTGCTGAAAGTTTTGTGCAAAGCACGAGCAACAGCAGTGATGCGGAGAGTAGAATTTTTTTCATGTGGAGGATTTAGCCGGTGGAAAGATAGGGAAAAAAGCAGGCGGGTAAGGGAGTAGGCCTCACCGACTCCTTTACTCGCCTACTTAATGACTTGCCTACTCAAAAAAATAAGACCGCCTCTCCACGTTGGATGAGACGGTCTTCGCACACCAGTCACAGTAAGAACTACCGCGACACGATTATCCTTTTAGTGACTTTTCCCTCAGCGGTTCCCAGTTCTACAAAGTAGAGTCCCGGTTGCTGGTCACTTAAATCAATGCTGTTTGGAACAGGCTCTGCGTCTGTTGCCTTATGTTCTTCTACGGTTGAACCGAGTGTATTGTAAACGGTAAGTGAAAGCAACGTACTTGAATCGGCATTCACTTTAAAAACACCAGTGCTCGGATTTGGAAATACTTCCATCACACTGATCGATGCATTCTTTGTCAACGTGTTGCCAGGTTCTGCAGGCTGCGTGTTTTTCTTTACCGGGTCCATCATCACCACGTTGTCCGGAACAAACACCGGGCTCAGCTTAAATCCATCGAGCCATACACCGGAATTGGAGTTCGGGTTCAAGGCACGTACAGAAATATACTTCCCGTTTTCAGCAGCCGTAAAACGAATCACTGTTTCTTTCCATTCGTTCAGCAGGATGGATGATGAAGCAACCGTATAGAAAACCTGTCCGGATGTTGAATCATTGGTGCTGAGGCCCAGTTCGAGGTTAGAAGAAATAATCCGTCCGCGGGTCCAGAATGAAAGTGAATATTGATTGCCTTTCACTAAGGGTTGAGTAAGCTCAAGTGTTACCGCTTCAGAGCGTACGTCTTTTTCGATATTCGTTGCAAGCCCGATGAACCAGTTTCCTTCCTGGGCATCACCTTGTCCGCAATTTGTACTTGCGATATCCGGCCTGCGGAAACTTCCGAAAGCATGCGTGTTTTTTACGTTCGCGTTGAATACAGGAACCGATGCATTGATCATGCACATGTTTCCGTTTTTCTCAAAACTTCCGTTTAGAAAATCCTGCCCTTGTAAGGCTGCGGGGATGGGTACTGCCAATGCAAATACCGCAATACGCAAGAAGTGTAGCTGTTTCATAGTGTGCGAGAGATGAGTGAAACTTCTTGTGGTAGCTGTTACTGTTATAACTCCGTCCGGATTAAAAAGTTACATGTGCCGGAACGGGAAGTAATACGCAAGCGTTATGCCAGATTCCTTAAAAACGGGCAATTGGTTGAAATTCAGCGAAAAACAAAGATGAAGCGGTGATTATATAAGAACGTAAAAGTGTGTTAAATCGTATTTTATTAAGTAGGCAAGTAAAGGAGTAGGCAAGTAAAGGAGTAGGCAAGTAAAGGAGTAGGCAAGTAAGGGAACAGGCGAGGGAGTAATTCTTGCCTACTTTCCTTTGGAACCTCCGGATCACATTTGTTTTTGTTGAGTGCGTGCGGACTGGTATAGAAACGCCGAAATTTCGTCTTCCCAAGGCATCCTTTTAATAATATCTTCGCCTTCCGAATATCCATGGAGCTGCTACACTATTTTACCCGAAGTTATTTTTTAAAGTTTCGTTGGACAATGCCGGTGCTCGGTTTGCTCCATGTTTTTGCCGTTCACTCCCAGTTTCAACAGTACAGGAGTTACGATGTAAAGGATGGCCTTCCGAGTTCCGAGGTGTATTCCATGATGCAGGATGCTGCAGGTTATATGTGGTTTACTACCGACATGGGGGCGAGTCGTTTCGATGGTTACCAATTCAAAAATTACAGCACAGAAAACGGCATGCCCGACAATACTGTTTTTGGGTGCCACGAAGATCACGCCGGCCGTATCTGGTTCACTTCATTCTCCGGAAAGCTTTGTTACTATTTCCAGGAACGGATTTACACTTTGCCGTGCAATGATAAACTGGAAAAGATATTAAAGGGAAAGATCACTTCCTCGATCTATGTTGATGCCGGAGATACGATCTGGATTGGCACCAACTATAATTTTGCTATCCGTATTTCGCCGGGATGGACTGATGCGCAATTGACGCGCGTTGACTTTCCGTTGGGCGAAGGTTTTATGTGCCTCCTGGATAACACCGGTTATATCTATGGCGGTGGATTCGCTGCAAAATCAACGCTGGCTGTGTACCAGGGTGCGCGGAGAAAATTGTACAGCGTTGATTTGCTCGCGGGAGCCCCGATACTCCACGA
>DATHKF010000324.1:0-5535 GCA_035489505.1 Bacteroidia bacterium
GCATTGACAAACCGGCCTGGCCCAGGGCTTTTTCAATTAAAGCCAGTACCACTTTGGTTTGTCCGTACATATCTCCTTTACATTGGATCTGACCGTCGATCACTGCGGTTGTGCCGGAGACTTCGACAGTATCGCCTACACGTACAGCGCGTGAGTATCCGACCTTGCCTTCCCACTGTGTTCCTGAGGTAAAGTTTTTTCTGTTCATGCGATATTTTCTGTTTTGGGTTTTCTGAAAAAGTGATACATGCCAATGGCCATCATGACCGGAAAAATCAATTGTGCCGCAATGAGGAACCAACCGGCTTTATGTCCCGATTGTATGAAACGTGGCGCAATGTATACCCACATCACAAAAGCGAACCACGCAATCTTGAGAAAGTCGAGAACGTTTTTTTGTTTCTTAATGAAATGAATGAGGTAGGTGATGAACAATCCGAGCAACGCAACGCTCATTGGATATTGCAGCCTGCCGATATCTACGATCTCGTACGTGTTGAGCATATTGATCGCATGACCAACGGCGAAGATGCCCAGGAACAGCCACAGGGGTATGCGGTATTTCTTTTCGGTAATGAAAGTTCCGGTGAAAAGCAGAAAAATGGGAAGCACGCAGAACGAGTTGAAATAAATTTCCTGGATCCAGGCTGCAGGCTCAAGCGTTTTTGAAAAAATGATGAGAATGATCGAGTGAAAAACAAAAAACAAGGTTCCCAGTATGGTAATCCACGCAAAAAATTTGAGAAGAAGGGGTGCGGTACGGTAATTATTCCAGGTGTTCGTCTGCATGAAACAAAAGTAATGATTGCTTTTAAAATGGCCACTAAGCCACCAAGGCTCTAAGTGGCACTAAGAAATCATAATTGCTTAACCTTAGTGTGCCTTGGTGCCTTTGAGTCTTAGTGGCAAAAAACAGGACGGCAAACATTACTTCGTCCCATTAAACGGCGGATACACAAGCTTCATTTTTTTAAGCGTCTCACATACTTTTTCCGCAACGAGATATTCCTTGTACCAATTCTGATCAGCCGGGACGATTGTCCATTCCGGCTCATTGCATTTTTTGAACAGGATTTCGTAGGCTTTCATGTACTCATCCCATTTGCGGCGGGTCTTCCAGTCGTCATCGCTGTGTTTCCAGAATTTCTTGGGATTTGTTTTTCGTTCTTTCAAACGAACGGCTTGCTCTTCGCGCGAGATGTGCAGGTAGAATTTCAATATCGTGGTGCCTTCATTACCAAGCATCGTTTCGAAGTTGTTGATGTCGCTGATGCGGCTTCGGAGTTTTTTTTCATCCAGCGTTTTACTCACGACTGGCACAAGTATGTCTTCGTACTGCGACCGGTTGAAAATCTGGATCATACCGCGGGCGGGTGTATGGGCATGAATCCTGCGTAGGAAATCGTGCGCGAGTTCTTTTTCATTGGGCGCTTTAAACGCAGCAATTTTAATTCCCAGCGGATTCAGTCCCGTAAATACCCCGGCAATCAATCCGTCTTTACCCGAAGCATCAATGCCCTGAAGGATAATCAACAGGCTGCGTTTTGATTCGGCATACAGGATCTTCTGGTATTCGGCAATCTGTGTGATGAGCATCTGCGTTTTGGCTTTCGTTTTTTCTTTGGAAAGCGAATGGGGCGCACGGGTAGAGCTGGAGAGTTTCATAGTCGATTCGTTGATGAGCCAATAACCAATTTGTCGGTTGGGTCGTTTCTGAAAGTTACGGACTTTATCAGCGATTCAGTATATTTGATCGGCATGAAACTTCTGAAATCTCATTGGTGTACACTTTGCTTGTGTGTTTTGTGCGTCTCCCTGTTTTCCTGCAGGAAGAATACCATCAGCTACCTGACTACGGGTATTGTACTCGCGCATTACGACAACTGCGGACCGTTTCTGAAACCCGCGGGCAATTCGGTAGGAGATACGGGGTACGTCTTGCGCATCAACTACACATCCGACCAGGCAGAGTTTTACGCGGTAAACGATAACAACACGTACGAGTTGGCGAACAAACCGGTATCCATTGCTGTTACTTCTTTGCAATCTTTTGATGCGACGCACCCGGCCGGAACTTCATTGAATGATTATTTCATGGCGGGGCCGGGAATAAATTCCAGAACGGAAGATGTGGTCGACGGTTTTGCCAACACGCAGGATTATTACCCGACACACGATCCGGATGATTTGTGGTTGCAGGTACCTCCTGAAAATACCGGGCCGTATAAATTCATTGTGGAAATGGTTTTTGACAATGGAATAACCGTTCGCGATACCACAACTTCAATCAATATTGTACGGTGAGAACAGTCTTCGCATTATTTCTGCTGTTCCTGGTTGTTTGCGCAAATGCGCAGCATGATTCGCTACGATCGCCGTTCAGTGTATACGGTGGTGCAGATATCGGGGTGGGCCGGCTATTCATTGGCAATACGCACCTGGTGCATGGCTATGATGAATTGCAGTATGGCCGTAAGGCATACGTCAACCTGCAATTCAAGTTCGGCTTATTGTGGGAAGAAAAGTATGGCATTGCATGGGTCGCCGGACAGATTTCCAACACCACCGATGCGCAGCAATATAAAACCTATGCCGATGGCGCGATAAATGGTTACAAATTCCTGGTGGAGTACAGCGATCTGCATCAAGGTTACACGTACCGCTACCTCACACCGCAATTTGTGTATCGCTTCGGTCGTGAACCGTTCAATCTCACGCTCAATGGCGGTTTGGGTATTGGCATCATCCAAAGCGCAACCGGCATAGCGATATATCAGAAAGATTCGTCCAACGGATTTATAGAAGCGCGTTATTACGCTGAGCCCACCATGAATTTCAATGCGGCATTGGGTGTTGAATTCGCGTACATGCGGCAGCTTTCGCAGCATTGGTTTATGAATTGCGGTTTATCGCTTTCGTATGTTGGATTACTCCAGGATTACGAAGTGCGTTCAACGCGGCACCATTACCAGGCTCAGTTTCCAATCACGAATGTATCGCAGATCAACGGACTGTTGAGTCATGGAGCAGCGGGAATATTTCTGCACTTTCAGTGGAATACGAAGGAGAGTGAGCGGGCGTATTACGAGTAATTCTGCACCTCTTTGTCATGCCTCGGCTCCGCTCGGTCTGACAAGCGGTTTCATTAATGGATTTCGGTAAACGTATTTCTTCACGGTCTCGTTAACCGATTCGTTGGACGAAGCTACTTGTCAGACCGAGCCCTTCGGTTTCGCTCCGGACAAACTCGCCGAGGGGTGACGTGCGACAGACCCACTCCGTCAGGATATCGGTACATCGGAAATCAGAAATTAATTAC
Organism: Bacteroidia bacterium; assembly: GCA_035489505.1. Taxonomy (GTDB): domain Bacteria; phylum Bacteroidota; class Bacteroidia; order Palsa-965; family Palsa-965. The sequence goes on from DATHKF010000324.1 coordinate 3,320, forward strand.
CGCACTTCAATAATCTTAATCTCCGTCCTGCGATTTTTCGCGTGAAGCTCTTCCTGCGCGCCCTTTGTTGGTGTCTTAGCGATTTCGGCTTCGCTGATCAGCGGCTTCGTTCCTTCGTATCCTTTTTCAACGAGTTGATCACGCGGCACGCCTTTGGCGATGAGGTACGAAACGATGCTGTGCGCGCGCGCAGATGACAGACGCTGTGACGATTTTGACGAGGTGCGGACATCTGTATGCACTCCAATCTCTACGGTCAATAGCGGATGGGCCAGCAGGAAATCGGCCAGTGAATCGAGGAACACTGAATCCTCGGGCCGTAAAGTTGCTTTGGCCAGATCATAGAGAATGGAGTAGGTGCGCATGGTTCCTCCTTCTTCAAATACGGTATCAGCGAAAGTGAAATTCCAACCGGTCACGCGCAGGATGCGGAATTCTGTGCGGCGATTCACCTGGTGAAGCTTCTCCTGTTCTTCCCGGTTTGTGAGTTTGTAAATACTTTCTTCGGAATGTATCGGTTGTGTTTCTCCGTACCCGGTGACAATTAACCTTTCTGCAGAAATACCTTTTTTGTCCACGAGGTAATCCTTTATCGACTGGGCTCGGGCCGTAGTAAGCTTCGTAGTATATGCGTCGCTCCCGCGGCTATCAACATGAACTCCGATCTCAATGATCATGCGCGGAAAAAGCATCATCCAGTCAGCGAATGAATCGAGGAACGGATAGGATTCGGGGCGAAGTGTTGGTTTCCCCAGATCGTAAAGCACTCCGTAACGCAAATGAAACAAACTGCCTGCAGCATACTGCTTGTCGGTGAGCATGAAAAACTTATCGGGAATACGCAGGATTTTAAATTCCGTTCTGCGGTTCACCTGGTACAGATCTTCACGTTCGGATTTGCTCGGTTTGGTGTCGATCACGGCTTGCGACCAGACCGGTTCTCTTTCACCGTAGCCCACGGCGCGCAGCATGTTATCGGGAACTCCGTGTGACGTGAGATAACTCTTCACCATTTTCGCACGCGCGAGCGAAAGTTTAAGATTTGAAGAATCACCCCCACGCTGATCGGTGTGAGAACCGATTTCGAGAATCATTCCGGGATGTTTCAGCAGGAAATCTGCGAGTGTATCTAAGCACGGATGACTTTCCGGACGCACGTAAGAATGACCATTCAAATCATAATTCACCTTACAGCCTGTGTAAATGGAGCCCACAGTGAAAACGGAATCGGTGAGGGCAAAGGGCAGAACCCATCTTTGCGCGGATAACACACCGGTCAGCAAAACGGAAATTAACAGCAGGCGTGTTCTCATTGTGCAGGGCCGGAAATATAACGTGATGCTGTGAGAAAGATACCGGATATGCTGATATGAAAATGCGTTGATTTGTGGATGGATTTTTAAATTTCGCCTGCCGGCAGCAAGGAATTGCTTTTTTCTCCCTTTCACTTCGTTCAAGGGATATGTGACTCCTCCGGAGTCATGAAGATACTCATGCACGGCCTGACAAGCTGTTTCACTAAAAGGTTTCGTAAACGTATTGTTTCACCATCTCGCCAAACGACTCGTTGGGCGTAGCTACTTGTCAGACCGAGCGGAGCCGAGGCTGACAAGGGCGAGGCCGTGCATCCCATCGAAGGAGAATATCCGAATCCATCACCACATCAATAGCACATCAACTACGTTTGCATCACACCCACATTATACCGCTTCTTGATCGGTGAATGATTCGCAGCCTCAATGCCCATCGAAATCCATGTGCGTGTATCGAGCGGATGAATGATTGCATCTACCCACAGACGCGCCGCCGCGTAATACGGTGTGGTCTGCGATTCGTAACGGTCGGTGATTTTATCGAGGAGTTCTTTTTCTTCTTCCGGTGTAATTTCCGCTTTGCCCTGCGACTTGAGCGTGCTCACCTGGATCTGCAGCAACGTTTTTGCAGCCTGCGATCCGCCCATCACGGCGATTTTTGCAGTTGGCCATCCAACAATCAAACGCGGATCGTACGCTTTTCCGCACATCGCGTAATTTCCGGCGCCGTATGAATTGCCAATGACAATCGTGAATTTCGGAACCACAGAATTGGCCATGGCATTCACCATTTTCGCACCGTCTTTAATAATTCCGCCTGCTTCGGAACGCGAACCAACCATGAAGCCGGTTACGTCCTGCAAAAACACCAGCGGAATTTTTTTCTGGTTGCAGTACGTAACC
>DATHKF010000325.1:0-5625 GCA_035489505.1 Bacteroidia bacterium
CGGCCCAATGGAACATGGACGGAAAAGGTGAAGACATTTTCTTTTTGTCCAACGGCCACATCTCACCGGTATTCTACAGCGTCCTTGCGCGTACAGGATATTTCCCGGTGAGCGAGCTGGCTACTTTCAGAAAACTGAACAGCCGTTTACAAGGACATCCAACCACGCACGACCATTTACCGGGTGTACGAATTGCATCAGGTTCATTGGGACAAGGCATGTCGGTTGCCATCGGTGCAGCTTTGGCAAAGAAATTGAATGGAGATGACAGGACTGTTTATACGTTGCACGGCGACGGTGAACTGCAGGAAGGTCAGATCTGGGAGGCGGCGATGTATGCTGCCGGTAATAAAGTAGACAACCTCATCTGCACGATCGACGTTAACGGTCAGCAAATAGACGGTCCAACGGATAAGGTATTGCCCATGGGTGATCTCGAAGCGAAATTCTCTGCTTTTGGATGGGATGTGTTGAAAATTGAGAGTGGAAATAATCTCGCTGAAGTTATTTCTATTCTGAAAACAGCACATTCGCATACACGAAAAGGCAAACCCGTCGTTATACTGATGAGGACAGCAATGGGAGCCGGCGTTGATTTCATGATGGGCACACACAAATGGCATGGTGTTGCACCGAATGATGAACAACTCGGACAAGGTTTGGGACAACTTCCAATGACTGTCGGTGATTATTGATCTGACCGACTTATGAAAAAACGGGTACTGGTTATCGCGATTCTTCTGCTGAGCATGATGTTCGGCCATGGAGTTAACGCACAATCGAGAAACGCACCGCCGCTTACTCGTATTTTGTTTGTGTTCGACGCATCGTTCAGCATGTACGGACGCTGGCAGACAGGAATGAAAATGGATATCGCGAAAACACTTTTCGTGCAATTCCTCGACAGCCTGCAGGGAACACCCAATCTCGAATTGGGATTGCGTTGTTACGGTCACCAATCGCCTTTAACACCCACGCGCGATTGCCAGGACACCAAACTGGAAGTTCCCATCGGAAAACCAAACGTGGCTATTCCCGCAATGAAAAAGCGGATGGAAACAATTGTTCCAAGAGGAACTACGCCCATTGCTTACACGCTTTCACAATGCGGAAACGATTTTCCGCCGACTACGGCAAATGTGCGCAACATCATCATTCTCATTACCGATGGCATTGAAGAATGCGGTGGCGATCCCTGCGCAGTTTCACTCATGCTCCAGGAAAAAGGAATTGTACTCAAACCTTTTGTGCTCGGTATTGGCCTCGAAGGAAATTTCGAATCGCTCAATTGCATTGGAAAAACGTACGACATTTCTTCCGAAGCCAGTTTCACTACAGTCTTGAACATCGTAGTATCGCAGGCGCTGAACAATACAACCTGCCAGGTAAACCTGTTGAACAATCAGGGCAAACCCATAGAAACGGATGTGGCCATGACGTTCTACGATCAGACTTCCGGCGCGATCCGTTACAGCTACATGCACACGATGAATCACCGCGGCGATCCCGATACCGTGATCCTTGATCCGCTGAGCACGTACCGTTTGGTGGTTCACACAATACCGCAGGTCGTCAAGGAAAACATTACGATCACGCCGGGCATTCACAACATCATTGCCGTTGATGCTCCGCAGGGATTCCTGAATCTCCAGGTGGCCGGGGTGAATAACTACGACCGGTTGCAGGCCGTCGTCAGAAAGCATGGTGAAATGAATACGCTGGTTCTTCAGGACTTCGGCTCCACGCAGAAATACATTACCGGAAAATACGATCTGGAGATCCTGACTTTGCCACGGATTTACATGAACAATGTAGATGTCAGTCAAAGTAAAACAACGCTTATCCAGATTCCGCAGGCCGGAAACGTAAGCGTATTCAAACCCGCCGAAGGCACCGGGCAGGTTTTTGTTGAAGAAAAAAATACACTGACGTGGGTCTGCAACCTGAACGACAAGCAGACGAATGAAAATCTTGTACTGCAACCCGGAAATTACCGCATTGTCTTTCGAACAAAAGCCGCCAAGGAAACCATTTACACGACCGAGAGGAAGTTTAAGGTGGATCCGGGAGGACAGACGACAGTGAAACTGTATTGACCGCCTTGTCTTACTCCGCGCTGCCCTGTCATTCCTCGGCTCCGCTCGGTCTGACAAAACGGCTTCGAACGAAAATGATGTAATGAAACACTTTGTCAGACCGAGCGGAGCCGAGGGAAGACAATGAAGACAATAAATCGCTATGGAAAAGAAATACAACGCCAAGGACAAAGAAAAAAAAGACACCCGTTCCGGATTCGGTGCAGGATTGCTTGAACTCGGAAAGAAAAATCCGAACGTGGTCGCGCTTTGCGCCGATCTCACCGGCTCGCTCAAGATGGACGCTTTCGAGAAGGAGTTTCCCGATCGTTTTTTCCAGGTGGGCATTGCAGAAGCCAACATGATCGGCATTGCTGCGGGAATGACCATCGGCGGAAAAATTCCGTTCACGGGAACGTTCGCTAACTTCTCGACAGGCCGTGTGTACGACCAGATCCGTCAGTCCGTGGCGTACTCCGAGAAGAACGTTAAGATCTGCGCGTCGCACGCCGGACTTACGTTAGGTGAAGACGGTGCCACACACCAGATCCTCGAAGACATTGGTCTCATGAAAATGCTTCCGGGCATGGTCGTAATTAACCCGTGCGATTTCAATCAGACCAAGGCCGCAACGATTGCGATCGCGGAACATCACGGTCCGGTGTACCTGCGCTTCGGCCGTCCAGCCGTTCCGATCTTTACTCCGGCCAATCAGAAATTCGAAATCGGAAAAGCCGTTCTGCTCGAGGAAGGCGCCGACGTTTCCATTTTCGCAACCGGTCATTTGGTGTGGAAAGCCCTCGAAGCCTTCGATATTTTGAAGGAAAAGGGCATTTCGGCTGAAATAATTAATATCCATACCATTAAACCTTTGGATGCAGAAGCCGTCTTAAAGTCAGTCCGAAAGACTAAATGCGCGGTTTCGGCAGAGGAACATAACCGCTGGGGAGGATTAGGAGAAAGTATCGCTTCTGTTCTCGCCGGTAATTTTCCCGCCCCGCTTGAAATGGTTGCAGTAAACGATACGTTCGGCGAAAGCGGAACTCCTGATGAGCTCATGAAAAAATACGGGCTCGATTCAACGGACATCGTGAATGCTGCCATGAAGGTGATCAAACGAAAAGTTTGATAGTTTCTGGTTTCCAGTTACTGGTTGGCGTTACGTTAACAATGCAGAACCAGTAACCAGTAACTGGAAAATTTGAAACTAGTAATGAGCGAACCAAGCGATAAAGAACTGATCAGTATGTTTCGCGATGAGCAATCGCGGCAGCAGGCTTTTCGTTTGATCGTAACACGCTACCAGAAAAAATTGTACTGGCACATCCGGCGCATTCTCGTTGACCACGACGATACGGATGATGTTTTGCAGAATACCTTCATCAAAACCTGGAAGGGTCTCGACGGTTTCAAAGAAGACGCGCAGCTGTACACCTGGCTGTACCGGATTGCCACCAATGAAACGATGAGTTTCATCCGCCAACGGAAAGCTGAGCTGTTTGTGCGTTTCGGTGATGTGGAATACAGTGTGGAGGATAAATTGCAGAGCGGAGATAATTTCAGCGGCGATGAAATTCAAAAGAAACTTCAAATCGCCATTCAGCAATTGCCCGAGAAGCAACGACTTGTTTTCACGATGAAATATTTTGAAGACATCAAGTACGAAGACATGTCGGAGATACTCGAAACTTCCGTGGGCGCACTGAAGGCTTCGTACCATCACGCGGTAAAGAAAATTGAACAATACATCCGCAGCACAGCGGAAGAAAATATACGTTAGTGAACAACGAGGAACACGATATGAACCTGCCGCATGACTCAGATGATCTGAGCAGGCACGCCCCTGTTCTCTTCAAACTGAAGGGAACAGAGACGGGGTTTCATGTGCCTTCGCTCTACTTTGAGGAATTAAGCGAGCGTGTTATATCAATGACGTCGATCCCGGAAGAAGGTGGCCTGGTTGTTCCCGAAAATTATTTTGAAGAACTGCCAGCCTTGATTGAAGCGAAAACTTTTATTCCTTCCGAAGATGGCTTAACCGTTCCCGAAAATTATTTCGAAGAACTACCTTCAATCATCGAAGCGAAAACTGCACTTCCCGCGGAAGATGGATTGCAAATTCCCGGAAACTACTTCGAAGAATTTACGTCACAGCTTGAATCGCGCATTGAACTCGAGAGTGTTCTTCCGAAGGAAAAGGAAGATGTTCCTCCCTCCTATTTCGCGGCGATGGAAAGCGAATTGCAGGTGCACATTGCGCTGGACAACATCAAACAAGACGAAGGATTTGTTGTTCCGGGCAACTATTTCGCGAATCTTACTGAGCGTGTGCTGGCAGAAACAAGTCTCGCCGGTGAAGTGATCAACGACGACGAAGTTCCTGCAGGATATTTCGACACGCTGCACGACAAAGTTGCGGAGCGTATCGAAAGCGAAAAACAGCCGGAGCGCGGGCGTGTTATCATGCTTCCGGGCTTCATGAAAAAATATGGACGCCCTTTAGCCATTGCTGCTTCCGCTGCATTGATCATCACGCTTGGGTGGATATTCATGAACAATGGAAATGAAAATCCGAATCCGAATTTCATGGCTGGGCGCGACTCTGTTCCGCCGCGGGTGATCCATGCATTTCCGGTGATTGGCGATACGCTTTACATGCAGGAAACTCCGAAGGGAATTGCCGGACAAGGCCCTAAAAAACCAGAAGGGATTAAACCAAAGCTTGATCCGGAAGTCATAGTAAACGAGGAAGAAATCATAGCGCAGTCGGACCTGATGGATGAATCGATGGTGATGGATTTTGTGATGGAGAACGAGGCGATCAAACCGAGCGAAGAGGTGCTCGACAAAAGCATGATGGAATACCTGTTGAATGACAATACCGGCCTTGATGTTTTTGGTCCGGGTGATAAAAAACCATAATGAAACACGTTTATATCCTATTGCTTGTGTTGTTTGGCTGGATACCGCTTTTTGCGCAGACTCCGGCCGGCAATACTCCCACTCCATCGGGAGCAGAACGTGTGCAGGCACTCAAGGTGGCTTTCATTACCAAAGCATTGAATCTTACACCCGACGAAGCCCAGAAATTCTGGCCGGTGTACAATGAATATTCCGACAAACGCGATGTTGTGCGCAAGCAATTGCAGGCAAACCGCCAGAAAGTAAAAGACGGATCGGAAACGCTTTCGCCGGAAGAATTGCTGCGCCTCGCTGATGAAGAAATGACTTTGCGCCAGCAGGATCTTGATCTTCAGAAAGAGATGCACGAAAAACTCAAGAAGATCTTACCGGCAAAAAAACTGGCTTTACTCTACGTGGCGGAAGAAGATTTCAAGAAAGAACTTCTGAAGATGCTGAAGGAAGACAATACAAACAAAAAAGGAACTGAACCGCCGAAATGAGCATGCGACCAGGTAAATTGATATACGCGGTTACGATCTGCTGGATGTTTTTGCTTCCGGCTTTTGCGTTTGGAACGGGAGCTGATTCGCTGCGCAAGGAACCGCGCATCCGGGAGGTCCGAAATTATATACGTCCTGCACTTTCA
>DATHKF010000326.1:0-5421 GCA_035489505.1 Bacteroidia bacterium
CTGAAGGCCTCATAGATAATTGTTTCGCAACACTATCTTAGAAAAACCTTCTTTAGCACTGTTCTCTTTTTAAACCCATTTCTCAACCGTGACTTGTTAATGAGATAGTCTTAGACTGACGGCTATGCCCCTTCAGGGTCGCTCCATAAGATCGCTCATTTCTTTTATTCACATTCGATGACTTCAGCGTCGTTATGCAAGAACCCCGAAAGGGTTCAATGTGACCGGTTATTTCTTTTATTCACATTCGATGACTTCATCGTCGTTATGCAAGAACCCTGAAAGGATTCAATGTGACCGGTTATTTCTTTTATTCACATTCGATGACCTCAGCGTCGTTATGCAAGAACCCCGAAAGGGTTCAATGTGACCGGTTACTTCTTTTATTCACATTCGATGACTTCAGCATCGCTATACACAAGAACCCTGAAAGGGTTCAATGTGAATAAAAGAAATGCCTCACGATCACCACGACCCTGAAGGGGTCGAATGTTATTACAAAAAATCCTTGCTGCCGCAGGCGCTTTGAACTTGCCCAAGGGCGCTACTCACTCACCGCCACGCGCTCCGTACCGATAATCTCTCCGAACTCATTCCGCGCGATGATGATATAGACTCCCGGTGCTAGGGAAGAAATATCCAGCGTAGTCCGTTCCGCAAGAAGCATTCCGCTCACACACAACTGGCCGGTAGATGAAAACATTTCAAACGAACCAGCATCGTCCTTCTCCTTCACGATATTCAACCGTCCCGCTGCCGGATTTGGATACACCATTATTCCCCATGGATAACCCGGCGAACCTGCAGGCTCGCCAATCGAAGCCGGGCACGTGTTGTACGCGTTGAATGACGGCGCAGCATACGTAATAAACGGTCCCGTTCCATTCGCGCATCTTCCAAACGATTCGTCCGCAGCCATGATCGCGTAGGCAATACTGTCGAGAACGGTTCCGTTTGCATTGCAGAGCAAAAGAATTTCGCCCGCTGCAGATAATTTGAAATTTGCGTGCACCTCAGATGCATTGCCTGCGTCTTCATCTGCCCAGACAATCACGTATCCGTTAGCCGGGATGATTACATCCGGCAACGCGAATTTAAAATGGTTCGTGAAATCGTCTGTCAGGTACAATCCCTCCAGGGTCAATGGAAATGCCGTATTGTTATGCAATTCGATCCAGTCTTCGTGCGCCCCGGCTAAATCTGTAGCGCCGGAGAAGTTGCTGGACACAAACTCGTTGATCACCACTTCGCCTGCACCGGCACCGTTCAGGGCAATGAGGAACGAATAGAATTCATACTCTGCGCGCTCCGGTGAGAACATTCCTGCATTGGCATTTTGCGCATAGATATAATACTGCATGAGGCCGGAGGTTCCGATCATCCACGCACCGTACACGCCGTCGCCGGCAACACCGTCAGCGTGCAGGCCATCGTCGTACATGCTGACACGCGTGAATTTTTTCCAGAGCTGATCGCGATAACCGAGCCAGGCTTCGTCTGCGTTACTTACCGTGCAAGTGATCCACACGGTATCATACAAAGCAGTTGCAGAAGGAAACCCCGTAACATTCGCGATCACCGGTGCTGCGGCGGTAAACTGCGACGTGCCCGAGAGATAGGTTACACGCGCACCCATCAGCGTTGAAACTCCGGGGATTGTTCCTACGTTGGTCGTCAATCCCTGCTGGAACTGCGTGTAGGTATAAAATGTATTTGTGTCTGCCTGTGCAGAACTGTCGATGAGCGTTTGCAATTGCTGCGCACGTGTGAGATAATTTCCATTGGCGAAAAACTCATCCGTGATCGTACGCATGTGCGCGATATACATGTTGTAGTACGTTGTATCCGCAAGCAATTTCATAATGAGCGGACGCGCACCGTAGGTTGAATGCAGTATGGGAGTCATGGTCTGCATCCCCGCGATGGAGAGATTGGACGTGCCTGTGTTTGTGAATCCGCCAAAGCACATGTTCAAATCCCAGACCACGGGATTAAACCGTCCGTTATCATCCATGTACAGGTAATAATTCTGTGAAAATGCTCCCGAATAACTGTCGAGATTAACGGTCACATTATTAAACGCCAGCATCCACAACGCGCGGTCAACATCCAGGATCGTATCGATCACGGCGGGTGTATTCGCGAGTGTATCGCACAGCGCAATCAGTTCACTCCAGGCGAAATTGGATTTGATCTCGTAGCGTGCGTAGTAATTCGCGCTGTCAGTTCCAAGATAAAGCAGGTTCGGAACCTGTCCACTGACTACATTCTGCGGCGTGCATTTGAAAAACGAATTGTTCGACGAGTAAAAATGATCGCTGTTAAATTCGGAGTCAATGGATTCTGCGTTGCTGAACAAACCATAATACGCGCCGTTGATTGACACGCGCGCAAAATTACATTGAGGTGCCGCCATGTAGTTGCGCAGAATTTCATAAGCGAGCACTTCGCGCACCAGCGACGGATCAGAAAAACCATTTCCGAGTTTAATATCCTCTTCGCCATCGTAAGAAGCACTGCCATGAACGTAATCCAGTTTGATGTGCAAGGGATTTTTTGCACGCGTGGAATCGTACGAACTGTTGCCTTTGAATTTTACGCCTACACTGTCGTACGCAACACCATTGATGATGCATTGCGCAGCGAGAATGTATCCGTCGCTTCCTGCCTTGGCAGTGTCCAGCTGGTAATCCCAGTTGGGTTGTGTAAATGTGAGCTCAATAACCTGGATGGTATCCACCGCGTAAAAACTCTGGGCGGAAACAACTGTGCAGATTCCCAATTGCAAAAAACAAAAAAACAAAAGCGCCCTTCTCTGCATCACCTACCGGATTACCAGCTTTTGAATCTGAACCTGGCCGGAGGCATTCATCACACGGACAAAATATACACCGGGTACAAACCCCGAAGTTTCGATCTGCGCTGAACTGCTTTCCGGGTAAGTCATGTTTTCAACTTCTCTTCCCGCCATGTCAACAACGGAAACACTCCAGTCGCCACGTACGTTGAAACCAATGGTCACTAAATCTTCTGCAGGATTGGGAACAAGCTGAAACGAAGAAGCCGTGACTTCATCCATACCCAATGTTGCACACGCTGCGCAGAACGTATAACAGACCACCGGCAACATCGTATCGCGCGGTGCGGCAATTGTTCTGTTTCCGTTTCCGTTCACACACCAGGATGCAAGTGCTTCGTAATCTCCCGAAGCATTTCCATTGAGGAATTTGAACTCATGAACAGTACTCAAGCCGCTGTCGATGTACGCGATGTATTCGTAAACCATTCCATCGAAACTGTGGAGGTGCGATCCGTTCGTATTCCATGCCTGAAAATCTCCGGCCACATGCGCCCCGTTTGCGTTCACTGTTTCATTCTGCATGTCGACGTAAAAACGAAGCAGGCTCTTTCCTGCCGGTGCATTTCCGCTGAAGCGTATCGCACCGAGATCGAATGTATCGTTCGCAAGTGAGTCAATGTAAATCCAGCGGTTATCAATGAAATTGTAATTTACCCGCGACTCCACCGGGACAAATTCCTGCTGGTAACCGTGAATGCCATTCACGAACTTGAATTCATAAATGCGGTGCGCCGGGATATCGACAATAACGCTGTAAATGTTTGTATCACTTGCTTCCTGCGCCATCGGTGTTGTTCCCGGATCCCAGTCGCCGTTCGGGTAACCTGCTTCATCCTGGAAATCGCCGGTGATATGAACTCCGCCGGTATCCACCACCCACGCGGACATATTCACGGAGAATTTTACTTTTCTCGCAGAAAGTGTGATCGAAGAGAAAATCAAAACAAAAAACAGGATGCGTTTCATGGAGGAATGATAATTAAGTGATGAGCATTATTTCGCTATGGCAATGCGACGTGTAATTATTCCGGCTGACTCTGTTGCGATATTCAGCACATAAACACCGTTATCCAGGCCCGACAGATCAAGTGTTTTTTCATTCACCGACCTGTAAACAAGACGGCCCGCTGCATCATACAAGTCAACCGTGAAATCTCCGTTCACCAGGATTTCTCCGGACAGGTTGAGTATTCCGCTCGTAGGATTCGGATACGCGGTAAGGTTGTGATTGATGTCGAATGCGCTGATATCCGTTGTTAAAGTAAAATCGTACAGGAGCGAATAGCTGTACCAGCAACCGTTTGAATCGGTGACCTGCACGACGTATGTGCCCGACTGCGTGGCGGTGTACGCCTGTTGTGTTGCCCCGGCAATGAGCACACCATCCATGAACCATTGGTATGTTGTTGCTGCGCTTGACGAAAGTACATTTCCGTTTTGCGAAACCGTAGGAATTGCAGGTGCTGTACTCGAAACCTGGCAAGCCGAATAACGAAATGCCTGTGCAACAGAATTGGAAGCGGTCTTCGACCAGATCGTTGTTCCGTTTGGATCAATTTCATACATCGTTCCGCTCAACGCAAGACAAATCAGCATATTTCCGTTGGGCAATTGCTGCGAGTTACCCATGTTGGTTGTGCCACCGGTGCATTGACGGCGCAAGGTGTATGCAGCAGGCAGCCACGCGGTATTCGCGGTGTATGAATAATTGAATCCGTTGTATGGCGGGTTAACCTGGTCAACACACGAAATGGTATTTGAAATTCCTTTGTTGTTCAGTGCAACGAGATAACCCGCATTCGGACATCCTTGCGGAATCCAGTGCGCATCGTGAATCACGTTGAAGTTCGTTCCGTTCTCTTCATACGCATCGGCATTGCCCCAACGGTACAGAAAATCTCCGCCACGTCCGCTGCGTCCGCCGGAATGACTGGCAGCTTCAGCAGTTGTGGTGCTGTGATCAATCACGTAAAACTCGTCGGTGTTGTGTGCACTCAAAACAATCTGGTCGAGAATCGGGTTGTAATCAATTCCGTTCATGTGCCAGATTTCTTTTTGCGGTTGCCAGTTGATGTCAAACAATTCCGGGTGATCATTCACGCTGGTCACATAATTTCCGTCACCGGAATCAACGTCCTGGCACAAGTGATCCCACAAATGCCATTCCCACACGATGGTTCCGGTAGTTGTTCCGGTTGGTTGAACTTCAATCACGTGATCAGGCCACATCGTGATGTTGGATGTGCATCCTGCTGCGGTTACCTGCGATGCCGACTTAAGTTCATAAGCGATTAACATAACATTACCGTTAGGTAAAGCGCAAATGTCGTGGTGCGAACAATGTTGTGTCGTGGAATAGGTATAATCCCAGAGAATGGTTCCTGTCCAATCCACTTTTTGCACACGACCGGCCATACCGCCACCCGTAAAAACGTTGTTCGCACCACGACATTTGCGCTTTACCTAACGGTAATGTTATGTTAATCGCTTATGAACTTAAGTCGGCATCGCAGGTAACCGCAGCAGGATGCACATCCAACATCACGATGTGGCCTGATCAC
>DATHKF010000327.1:0-8271 GCA_035489505.1 Bacteroidia bacterium
CTTTTTTACACGGCGACACGGCGCATTTTTACGGCATTTCTTATTCTAAGCCCGGGCGCTCACGGCGCGATAACGGTAACTCAATCGCTAAAGCGATTGACTACTGTGCTTCGATCAGCCATAACCTCGTTATAGAATGAAAGATTTCCGCTACGCGGAAATCTCATTTCGTCTCGCCGTGAGCGCCCGGGCTTCGAATGGGTTTTGTGCTTCTTTTAGCGTCGTGTCGCCGTGTAAAATATCAATGCTCAAACTGAAACACTGCCCAGTAGTGGACGGGTAAGAAGAAAGTGAGGTTGTGAGTTCGCAAGTAGGCAAGTCGTTACGAATGTCTTAAATTTGAGATGCTGCTCAAATGACCACACACCATGAAAAACTTCCTTTTACTTCCTGCCTTCTTACTGGCTTTCACTGCTTCTGCGCAAAAATTTATCCGCAATACAACGGGTGAGCCACTGACTTTTACCGCCATGCAACGGCAGTATAGTGCCTGGGCAGACACCACAGATTTGCAACACGCCAAAGGCTGGAAATTTTTCAAACGCTGGGAGATGGAAGTGATGATGCACACCGATGCATCAGGCGAACCGGGTGATGCAACCGATTACTTTCGTGCAGTCACTGAATCTGCAGCGCAACGTCAACCGGCAAATCCCAATGAAGTTGCCTACAACGCGTGGTTTCCTGTGGGCCCCGATTATATTCCGAACAACCTCACGGGATATATGGAAAACGGAATCGGCCGCATCAATTGCATCGCCTTTCATCCGACCAACCCGAATATTTTTTACATCGGTGTGGCACAGGGCGGCGTCTGGAAAACCACGAACAATGGTGTAAGCTGGACTCCACTTACTGATCAGTTGCCCATTCTTCGCATCAGCGGCATTACCATTGACCCGAATGATCCGGACAGTACGATGTACATTTCCGTTTGCGATTTTGAATATGTGGGCATTGGACTTGCGCTAAACGGACGCAAACGCAATACGCATTTCGGACTGGGTGTGTACAAAACGACAGACGCGGGAGCAACCTGGCAATCCACCGGACTTAATTTTCTGCTTACCGATGGCGACGGCTCATTGATCCGTGAGATCATCATCAATCCGGCGAACAGCAATGAACTTGTGGCCTGCGGCGTAAGCGGAATGTACCGCTCAATAGACGCCGGTGTAACCTGGACACTCACGCAAAATGCTTTGTTCTGGGACATGATTCAGGATCCTGTTACACCGAATACGCTGTACGCTGCATCAGGATGGGTGATGAACGCGAATGCCGGAAGCGCGGGCGTGTACAAGTCAACCAACTTCGGACAAACGTGGAACTTACTGACCACCGGCATTCCGGCCACGGGAAGTGTGCAGCGCGTGAAACTCGTCATTGCTCCGTCTGATCCGAATTACATTTACGCAATTACCGTCGACACGTACACCGGTTTGTACGGTATTTACAAAACAGTTAACGGCGGAAACAACTGGACATTCATTCCGCCGGCGTTAAACGTTCTCGAATCCGATGACGGTACCAACCAGGGCGGGCAAGGCAATTACGATATGGGTGCGGTGGTGAGTCCAACGAACCGTGATGAAATTTATATCGGTGGAATCAATATGTGGGGATCAACAGACGGCGGTGTAAATTTTAATCCGGCGAGTCATTGGACCTTGTATTATGGCCCCACACTTCACGGCGATATTCATTACATCACAACACACCCGATCACCGGAGATTATTTTGTGTGCAGCGATGGTGGCGTTTATCGCACATCACAAATCATCACGCAGTCGTGGTTTGATGCGGGCAACGGAAATCCATGGACCACGCAGTGGATAAGTATGAGCAACGGCATGCAGGTTACTTCGTTCTACCGGCTTTCCAGCTCACGCAATTCCACCGGACGACTCATGGCGGGCTCACAGGACAATGCCTCATTCTATTTCGACAACAATGTGTGGAGCACCATTTTTGGCGGCGATGGAATGGACAATTATCTCGATCCGCTGGATGATGACATGATCATTGGTTCCAGCCAGTACGGTTATTTTTCCCGTTCGTTCGATGACGGCGTGAGTGACATTGGAACAGTTCCCAACATGAGCGGAGAATCCGGAGAATGGACGACTCCGATTATCGGCGACTACAACAATCCCGGAACGCTTTACGCAGGTTATGAGAACGTCATGAAGTCGGTCGACAATGGCGATAACTGGACACCGATCTCAAGTTTTCCGTTTGTAAATCTTCCGGCGGAATTGAGCGCACTGGCCGTGTCGAATTCAAACAGCAACGTGCTTCTCGCTGCGAAGCGTGTGCGTTACGAATGGAATGAACCTGCGCGATTGTATCGCACCATCAACGGCGGTGGACTGTGGAGCGATATCACTCCCGGCATTCCTGATTCGTTGTATTACACGTCCGTCGAAATTTCCGAGACTGATGCAAACACGATCTACGTGACGATGGCCGGATTTTCTACCGGCAATAAAGTTTTCCGCAGCATCAACGGCGGTACAACGTGGCAGAATATTTCATTCAACCTTCCTAACATTCCTGTAAACTGCATCAAGTACGTTCCGGGAGGAAGCGGTGATGTGATGATTGCGACAGACATCGGTGTTTACGTACTCACGTCTTCAAGCAGCACCTGGGTCAGTCAAAGTTTAGGTTTGCCGAACGTGATCGTAAGCGATATTGAATTCAACGTTCCGCTGAACAGGATTTACGTGAGCACATTCGGTCGCGGGATCTGGGCAACGGACCTGGATGTATTCACGCAGGTGCAGCATACCGCAACTGTTGCGGTGTCGATGAATTTATTTCCATCACCAAACAATGGAAGTTTCACACTCGCGATGAGCGGAGATGCGGCGACGGAAACATACTCGCTGGAAGTGATTGATGTAATGGGACGAATTGTACATACACAATCGCTCTCGGGACAAACTTCTTATAACGTGCAGTTCGTTGGTGCGGCGGGAATGTATTACGCGCACATTCGCGGGAAGAATTATTCGGGAGTGAAGAGCTTTGTGGTGAATTGAGAGTGAGATTTGCCACGAAGACACAAAGGAACGAAGCAACACGAAGAAGATGGTGCGTAATCGCTGCGCGATCTTAACCCGGCACGGTGATTCGCTACGCTCATGAAAAAAAATTAACCACAGAGAAGCACAGAGGTATTTCACAGAGGTTCACTGGGTAATACGTTGACAAACACTCAGTGAACCTCTGTGAAAACCACTCAGCGCTCTCTGTGGTAAAAAATAAGCGCCAAAATCGCGAAGCGATTTAATCCGTGAAAATCTGTTTTTTCAGTGAGCCTCCGCAGGAGGCATCAGCGTACCATTAAGCCACACAGATCGCCAAAAAAAATCAGCTTTTAATTTACCTCGAAAGTCATTCGCATACCATTAACGGTATCAACGATTCTACCATCGTCGTAAGCCACATTCCCATTGACAAACGTCTTCTTTACCTTCGCGTGAAATGTAAATCCGTCGAATGGAGACCAACGGCATTTGCTGAGGATGTTATCCTTTGTGACCTGCCACGGAGAATTGAGATCAGCAATTACGAGATCGGCATGATAACCTTCACGGATATAACCGCGTTTTTCAATGCGGAATAAATCTGCAGGCGCGTGGCACATCTTCTCCACTACCCGCTCGATTGAGATTTTTCCTTCGCGCGATTTTTCGAGCATGGCTACAAGCGCATGCTGAACAAGCGGGCCACCTGAAGGTGCTTCGAGATACGATTTCTCTTTCTCTTCAATCGTATGCGGAGCATGATCCGTTGCGATCACGTCAATGCGGTTATCGAGCACCGCCTTCCAGATAGCCTCGCGATCGCGTTCAGTTTTCACCGCCGGGTTCCACTTGATGTAGTTGCCTTTGGTTTTGTAATCTTCGTCGGTAAACCAGAGATGATGCACGCAGGCTTCGGCAGTGATCTTCTTTTCACGCAACGGTAATGAATTGTCAAACAGGTCAAGTTCCTCTGCCGTCGACACGTGAAAAATATGCAAACGCGTTCCGAATTTCTTCGCACGCGCAATGGCTTTCGAAGAAGAAGCATAACACGCTTCGCGGCTGCGGATCAGCGGGTGCGCTTCTACGGGAACTTTGTCGCCGTACCGCGCTTTGTATGTCTCGAGATTCTGGCGGATCATCACGTCATCTTCTGCGTGAACGGCGATGAGCATTTTTACTTCAGCGAAAATGCGGTCGAGATTTTCCTCGTGATCAACCAGCATATCGCCGGTAGAAGACCCGAGAAATATTTTCACTCCGCATACGTTCCGCGGATCGAGCTTCAGCAGTTCATCCAGGTTGGAATTCGTCGTTCCCATGAAGAACGAGTAATTCGCAATGGAAACTTCTGATGCACGTTTGTATTTCTGCTCAAGCAATTCAATCGTCGTTGCCGGTGGAACCGTATTCGGTTGCTCCATGAAAGAAGTAATTCCTCCTGCAACCGCAGCACGCGATTCCGAATGGATATCTGCCTTGTGCGTCAACCCTGGCTCACGGAAATGAACCTGGTCGTCGATCACACCCGGAAGAAGGTACTTGCCGCTGCAGTCGATCACTTCTGCATCAATCGATTCAATGTTATTTCCGATCGCTGCAATTTTACCGGCTGAAACAAGCACATCAGCAACGAACGTTTTTCCTTCGTTGACAACATTTGCATTTTTCAGGAGGTAATTCATCAGAACGTAACGTCGAGTTTAAGTTCCTGGTCGCCGCGTTTGACTTTCAGAATCGTCGTATCGCCCTTTTTCATTTTGCCCAGAGCGGTCATGTAATCGGTCATGTTGTCGATGCGTGTGTCACCCATCTCGATGATGATGTCTCCGGGTTTTACTCCGGCAACGGACGCAGGTTTTCCATCGGTTACTCCATCGACACGCAAACCGGGACCTTCAAAAGCATAGTCGGGCATGATGCCGAGCGTGACTTTGAATTTCGTTTTGCCCATATCCGGATTTCGCGTAGTGAGAAACTGCAGCTTCGGTAGTGCTTCTGTTTTTCCGATGATGAGCATCATATATTCCAGCACCATTTTTTCGCCTTCGTAATTCACTTTGTTTGCATCATCCGAAGGTTTGTGGTAATCGGCATGTTGCCCCGTAAAGAAATGGAGCACCGGAATATTTTTCAGGTAAAACGAAGTCTGGTCGGAAGGTCCGATGCCCGAACTATCCTGCTTGATACGGAAAACAGTACGCATGCTGCTGATGATAGGAACCCAATCAGGAGCCGTGCCCACACCGTAAATGATAAGCGCTTTGGTAGAATCATTCAACCGGCCGATCATGTCCATGTTGAGCATGTAATTTACTTTAGTGAGATCGATCGTTGGATTCTCGCAGAAACGTTTTGAACCAATGAGGCCAAGCTCTTCTCCCGAAAAACAGATGAACAGAAAGTTGAATGCTTCCTTGCGGTTATTTCCGGCGTAGTACCGCGCCAGTTCCATCACGCCGGAAGTTCCCGAAGCGTTATCATCGGCACCGTTGTGAATTTTTCCATCGGGATTTGCATCCAGCGAATTGTGATCGTGTCCCTGGCCGAGGTGGTCGTAATGCGCACCAATGATCACGGTGTATTCTGCGCCGTTATCGAGGAAACCGATTACGTTTTTCCCTTTACGTTCTTCGAGATTTGCGGTAGACGTATCGTGCGGATTGGGATTGCTTTTGAATGTGAACGGCTGGAAATATCCGTCGGTACCTTTCGGCTGGAGACCCGCCTTTTTGAATTCACCGGCGATGTAATTCGCTGCTTTCTTCTCGCCTTTGGTTGATGTGCCGCGGCCTTTGAGTTTGTCGGAAGCGAGATACGTGACGTCTTTCTTAATACGTTCAGTGCTGATTTCCTGGGCAAACGAAATGTATGGTAACAGAAGAAACAGTGCGCAGTATGCAGTGCGCAGTGCGCAGTGAGTACGCAGTGAGTTTAAGTAGTGCAATATGTGACGATTCATAAGGTGATAATATTTGGCATACGAAGATACAATCCTACGGAATAGCCGTGCGCGGAATTAAATAAAAACACCTGTTCCGCGGAAACTGCGCACTGCGCACTGCATACTGCGCACTGACCTTACTCGACCCAGTCGGCGAGAAAAACGTTCGTATCATGCGTCCCGCCATTCAGGCGATTCGAAGAAAACGCGATCTTCTTTCCATCCGGTGAAAACATCGGGAAGGAATTGAATACGCTTTCGAACGTTACCTGCTCAAGCCCGGTTCCGTCGAGGTTGACGAGGTACAACTGAAAATTGAATCCTTTTTCAGCGGCATGGTTTGAAGAGAAAATAATCTTGTTGCCCGATGGTGTGAAATACGGAGCCCAGTTGGCTTTGCCCAGGCTGGTGATTTGTTTCAGATCAGTTCCATCTACGTTCACCGTATAAATTTCCATGTGACTTGGTGCAACGAGATTTTTCGCCAGCAGGTCTTTGTAATCTTTGATCTCTTCTTCAGTGGTTGGACGTGATGCACGGAAAACAATTTTCTTTCCGTCGGCAGAGAAAAATCCGCCGCCGTCGTAACCGAGCTGATTCGTCACCTGCACAGGATTCGTTCCGTCAATATTCATGATCCAGAGATCAAGATCGCCGCCGCGTGTTGACGTGAAAAGAATTTTATCGCCCTGCGGAGAAACAACTGCTTCCGCATCATAGCCGGGAGAATTCGTCAGTTGTTTGGTGATGTTTCCTTCCAGGTCAGAGATGAAAATATCATACGTATCATAAATGGGCCAGAGATATTTTCCGTTTGCGCGAAGGTTCTCTGCCGGCGGACATGATTTTCCGCCCACGTGCGTCGACGCAAAAAGAATGTGTTTGTTGTCGGGCATAAAGTACGAACAGGTGGTCCGTCCATCGCCGTTGCTGATACGCATCGGTTTGTAGGTTGAATCTTTTGCCTTGGCCACTTCCATCATGAAGATCTGGTCGCAGGAACTTCCCCACTTCGCGTAATCAGACTGGAACGTCAGCATTTTACTGTTTGGGCTCCAATACGCTTCAGCATTATTCCCACCAAATGTTAATTGGCGAAGATTTTTGAAGTGTTTTTCATGTTCGCTGTCGATGTTTTTGCGCGGGGCTTTTCCGCCAACAAACAATGATATCGCAGCAATTGATGTGGTAATCAGTAGTAAAACACGCATCCTGAAGGAATTTTAACAAACAAAGATACTCCGTGGGTGCAGCAGGAATGTCAGAAGTCTGTCAGGCAGATGGTTGAACCAAATCGCATTGTCCTTATTTTCACGTTTCAATTAATTTCAAAAAATCATGAAAAAATTAGTACTCTCTTCTTTCTTGCTTTGTGGAGCGCTTTCCCCCTCGTTCGCACAATTCAGCATGGTGGCTGGTGCTCCGGTTTCCGGAAATGGCCCTACAACACAATCTATTCAACCTGAAGGCCCGGAAGTGGCTATGGTTCCATTCGTCAACTTCGGATGGAGCAACAAGCCAGCGCTTCCAGGAGGCCGTTGGGCTACAGGTCCGGTATTTGTAAAACCGTGTCTGTCTACTACCGATACCGGTTTCGTTTATCTCATCTCCGGTTATGACGCTGCATTTGCAAACACCACCATAAATACCCGCTACAATACAGTTACGGGTACATGGCGTACAATGGCTCCGATCCCACAATCAAGAGGTCAGATTTCTCCTGTTGAAGTGAACGGAAAAATTTACGTCATTGGTGGTTACGGCGGATCTTTCGCGCCGGTAACAACCAACAGCATTTATGACATTGCAACGGACACGTGGAGCACAGGCGCTCCATTGCCACAGGCAACAGGCGATTACGCGATCGGTGTTTACAGGGATTCCCTGATCTACATCGTTGGTGGATATTCCGGCGCGGCAGACATCAACGGCGTTCAGATCTACGATACTTACCTGAACACCTGGGCACCGGGTACGCCTAAGATCGGCGCTGCAGTGGCGGGTTGCAGAATGGGAATATCGGGTAACAAGATCATTTTTGTTGGCGGCTACAGCCAGACACTTGCTGCTACACAGTCAGCTTCTTACCAGGGTGTAATTAATCCTGCGGCTCCCGGTACCATTACCTGGACTTCTCTTGGAGCTTATCCCGGTGGTACTACAGGCCGTCACGCAAGTGGTGTTTCCCTGGAGCCTAACGGACTTGTTTATTTTGCCGGCGGAGATCCAACCGGTCAGGGAATTCAAACGTTGAACACGGTACATGCCTACAACACTACGCTGAACACGTGG
>DATHKF010000328.1:0-2318 GCA_035489505.1 Bacteroidia bacterium
GGAATTATCGGCGCAACCGTAATGCCGCACAACCTGTACCTGCATTCTTCGCTGGTGCAAACGCGGCGGATTGAACGAACGGAAAAAGGAATCCGCAGTGCAATCAAGTTCAATACCATTGATTCTGCTGTGGCGCTGAACCTTGCCTTGTTTGTGAATGCCGCAATTCTCATTCTCGCTGCATCGTCTTTTTCGGATGGTGCGCACGGCAAAGTAGAGAGCATTGACCGCGCGCACGAATTGCTTGGCGGTGTTCTCGGAAATACTTTGGCCCCGGTGCTTTTTGCCATTGCGTTGATTGCGGCAGGACAAAGCTCAACGCTAACCGGCACACTCAGCGGCCAGATCGTGATGGAAGGTTATCTCAACATCCGTCTTCAACCGTGGCTGCGCCGTTTGATCACACGGATGATCGCCATCATTCCTGCCGTTTTGGTTATTGTCATTGCCGGCGAACATAAAAAAGATGCGCTGCTTGTACTCAGCCAGGTTATTCTCAGTCTACAGCTTGGTTTCGCCGTGATCCCATTGATCCATTTTGTATCCGACAAAACGCTGATGGGAAAATTCCGTGCAGGCCCGTGGCTGATTTATCCTGCGTGGATCTGCGCCACCGTAATCATCGGCCTCAACGTTTTGCTGATCAACGACACCATTTCAAAATGGGTCAATGAATCGGATTCTCCAATGGCGCTCATGTTCACTTTAATTCCGATCTGCATTTTCTGCGCGGTGCTGCTGCTCTGGGTGACGTTCTCCCCTTTCTTCAAACGTATCCGCAACAAACGCGCGCAGCTTCATGCCATGCCCGATGAACTGAAACTTACGCCTGGAAAATCATACCAGCGTATTGCAGTTTGCGTAGACTTTTCCGAAACGGATTCGAGTGCACTCTCTGCGGCCATCCAGCAAGGTGGTAAATCGGCGACGTATGTTCTTATTCACATCACGGAAACTGCAATGGCCCGCGTGATGGAAGAAGAAACCGACGACATGGAAACCGACTTTGACCGCAAAGCCCTCGTTGGTTACTGCGACAAATTGAAATCCGAAGGGTACGCGAGTGAACTTCTGCTTGGTTTTGGAAATCCCAAATTGGCTATTCCGAAATTTGTGGAAGACAGCAAATGCGATCTCGTGGTGATGGGCGCACACGGTCACCAGATGCTGAAAGATATTTTCTTCGGCGCCACCATCAACAGCATTCGTCACAGCATTAAAATTCCTGTGCTTGTTGTTCGCAAACCGGATTAGATTGTTATGCCGCTTCCGGCAAACTTTTTAACAACATAGGAACATAGTTTACATAGTTCGCAGGTGTAAGAACGTTTGAGTTCACATGAGCATCGAACATTGCCTCTGGCAATGCTATGTGCGCTTTGATTTAAGCTATGCCTATGTTTCCTATGTCACTATGCAGTTAAAAATTGAACACTTAACTTTACGCCCATGGAAGAACAACCCGTACAATCTTCACGTCCTGCATGGATGGATGCTTTTATTCCGAATAAGGAAGTAAAAGTTACGCCCATTCTCATTTCACTGAATTGCCTGGTGTGGCTCATCATGGTGCTGTCGGGTGTTAGTCCGTACGGCCCGAGTGCGGAAGATGCCTCCAAATGGGGAGCCACTTTTGCAGAAGCAATCGGTGCAGGAGAATACTGGCGCCTGATCACGAGCAATTACATTCACTACGGATTTCTTCACCTGGGAATGAATATGCTTTCGCTTCACCAGGTTGGCAGATTGCTCGAGCGGTTTATTGGCCCGTTGCGTTTTGGTGTATTGTATACAATCACCGGAATTGCAGGAAGTGCACTCAGTTCGTGGTGGAGTCCATACAATGTTTCGGCCGGCGCGTCGGGTGCCATCCTCGGAATTGTAGGTGTGCTGGTTGCGTTGCTCACGACAAATCTCGTTGCCAAAGAAGTGCGTTGGCCGATGCTTCGTTCCATTGGAATATCTATTGCGCTGGTAATCTTCATTGGGCTGAGCGGACAGGTTGACAATGCCGGGCACCTTGGAGGTTTTCTCGCAGGCGCAATTGGTGGCTATCTCATTTACCCGGAACTGAAAGCTTATTATCGCGAGCGAAAAAAAAATTGGTACGGGTTGGTTGCGGCGTTTCTTATTGTGAGCGGTGCGATCGGGTGGCTGGCCATGAATACAGCTGGAGGAACGCGCAGGACAGTTCAGCAAATTTCTACCAACTTCGGTGATCGGGAGGCCATGGCGGTCGAAGGATATGCCAAAGGAAAATTTACAACTCCCGAACAGATTGATAAAAACGTGATTGATGTGTACCGAACCGGTCTATT
>DATHKF010000329.1:0-2268 GCA_035489505.1 Bacteroidia bacterium
AACGCATAGACAATCGTAGGTATTCCGGAAGGAAGCATACGGCGCACAACGTTTTGTGAATTGGTTTCGCGATACAGCACAGAATACGATGAGCCGTCAAACTCGGCAACACCCCATGCAGACCAGGTCTCGCTGAATTCCATTTGCGGATCCGCAATGGTTCCCAGATTGGTAACAACACCGTCCTGCAGGTCGATCACGTACCAGCTCATGCGTGGCGCGCTGAATAGAATAATGAATCCGTTACCAGCGAAAATTCCGCTTTCGAAATTGTAAGCGTTGTCCCATCCGAAAGGGATAGAGTCGGAAAGCGTGATTATGCCTGTTCCCAAAGTAAGATCCGCGTTCAATGTGCGCAATTCAGTCACGTACATGGAGTCGATAAAGCTTGCATCAGGAATTCCGGTTACCGGGTTGTACAACGTGTACAGCTGGCCGGAACCCAAATCGCTCACAAGGGCATCCATACGTGGATAGATCGTTGGATTCTGGAGATCGAGATCGAAACGTGCAGTGGAATCATCGCCTACTACGTAAACGTAATTCAACGTAACCGCAATTCCGCCGCGGTCGTCACCGGTCAGTGAATCGTGATCGACAACAACGCTGTCTGCTACAGAGAAGGAGTTCATGACGAAATAATTGTCATAAATCGTTGTCGCTGCATAGTACGTAGTGGTCGACATGAGCACCGGTGTGGTGAACGTGTTTCCGGTATCCAGAGGCTGTGTCAATGCAAGGTCGCTGTACCAGACCATGTGGCCTGTTCCGTCGACACTCAGCACAGATGTATTCCACGGACAGATCGTATCGGGTGTAACAGACGTAACAGACGGTGCCATAAGAATGGTGACGTCAATTCCGAACTCAGATGTACATCCGGCTCCGTTCGTAAACGTGTAAGTGAGCGTGTACTCGCCTGAGGCAAGTGATGCAGGCGAAAACGTATTGCCTGTTAATCCCTGCCCGGTAAGTGTTCCTCCGGCTGGTGTTGTAGTTACTGTTACTGCAGAATCAATTCCGCAGAAAGTAGTAACCGGCATAGACATGAAAGCCAGTGGTCCGCTTGTACAGAACGTATAGTCGAGTCTCACACGCGCATGATTCGCAGTGCAAAACACATCCACGTTTCCGGTGGTGACCCCGGTGAACCGGATAGTATCATCAGCTGCCCAGGCATCCAGCATGAATGCAGGGAAAGCCAGCGTTACTGAATCGGGCAGACAATCGTATGAGGTGATGTGAGGCTGGGTTACGCCAATAACTACGTTGTTTTCACCATAAACGGTAATGTATTCAGAAGAGGAACCGAAGTCGCCCTCGTAGTACACCGTGAGATACGCAGTGCCGAATGCAAAACTATCGGGCTGGATAATGTTCCAGGTCAAAGTGTCGGGCGTATTGACGATGGTGTCGTACGGTGTGATTTGTGAAAAAGGAGTTTGCGCGTGCACGGCTCCGCTCAAAGCGGCTAATGCCATCACGGCCATTAATCTGACGTTTGTAAAATTTTTCATACTTAGTTTGCTCTTCAGCGCTATTAGGTGATTTTTTTAAAGGGGGGCAAATATAGGTTTAATCGCTTCGGAGCAACCAAGTAGTTGTTAGACCTGCCGATATCACGAAAATTTAAAAACGTACTTTTGGAAAGGAATTCAAAGATTGGAAATTCAAAGACTCAATCATTCGCACTGTGCTTCGCACGTGTCATGATGAGGTCAACCAATATTTGAATCCTTGAATCTTGAATTTTTGAATCTTTCGTTATGAATAAAATTCTTGTTGCCAACCGCGGTGAAATTGCATTGCGCGTGATGCGCTCGTGCAAAGAAATGGGGATCAAAACCGTTGCTGTTTTTTCTGAAGCCGACCGGAACGCACCCTTTGTGAAATATGCCGACGAGGCCGTTTGCATCGGGCCGCCACCTTCGAACCAGTCTTATCTCAAAGGCGATAAGATCATTGAAGTGGCCAAACAACTGGACGTAGAAGGCATTCACCCCGGTTACGGATTTCTCTCCGAGAACGCAGAGTTTGCGGCCGCAGTAGCCAAAGCCGGAATTACGTTTATCGGACCTTCTCCGGAAGCGATGGACATGATGGGCGATAAGCTCTCTGCCAAAGCAGCGGCAAAAAAATATAAGATCCCGATGGTTCCCGGTTCTGAAGGGGCTATTTCCGATGTGAACGAAGGAAAGAAAGTAGCGCTCGAAACCGGTTTTCCACTCCTGATCAAAGCAAGCGCAGGCGGTGGTGGCAAGGGAATGC
>DATHKF010000330.1:0-4751 GCA_035489505.1 Bacteroidia bacterium
TCTTATTCTAAGCCCGGGCGCTCACGGCGAGATAACGGTAACGCGCCGTGAGCGCCCGGGCTTAGAACGGGTTTCGTGCTTCTTTTAGCGCCGTGTCGCCGTGTAAAAATTATCAAATGCTCAAACTGAGACACTACCCAATTCTCAATAGTAAGTGTTCAACAACCGATAATTGTTAAATCTAAAAACCCATGAAAATGAAAAAGAGCAAAATGAATCTCAACCTGATGCTTGTTGCATCGGCAATTGCAGGAGCAACTTTCATTTATTCCTGCACGAAAGACAGTGCGTCATCGAATCCGGCACCACCTGTTTACAACCAGGCAAATACTCCGCCGTATACGCCATGTCCGAATGTTGAAAACCTGGAGAATCCGTATGACAACGTAGGCGTTGCTCACAATGATGGACTCGAATATGTATTAGCACATAAGCCGCAATGGTCTTGTGGTGACGATGCGCAATGGATTCAGACCGCAATTGATCTTACTGCAACGTTTGTTTGTGATAAAGGATATGGACCATCAGCCGATTGTTATAACGCTACTTCCGCTATGCTTAACAATGTCGTAAACGATTACCAGTCGATGACTTTGGAAGACGTCATAGCAGGCATGGGATCGGTGCAACTGCAGGATTATACCGGACAATTGTTTAATGAGGTTCAGTCGTATAGGGATTCCACGCAGATCGATTCACTGCTGACTTCGATCAAGCAACTGGAAGGGGAAGCGATCACTTCAACATTAAATCCCGATGAAAGGAGAACTTTCCTCGAGCTTGCTTCAATAGCACGATACAGTTCATGTTACTGGTTCCAGGAACATCAGAAATCAGTTACCGATTGGCATTGTCCAACCAATCCTATTCCTGCTGGTAAATACAACTGGACTAAACTTTTGGTAACCATTTGTGCCGACATTGCTGGCGGCGCCTTGGGAAGCATCACGGGCCCGGCGGGTACCGTTGCTGGTGCTATGGGATTTTCAGCGATTTACGCGACAATCTAATAACATTACCCCGGGACTTAATATTGGTACTGCATTTTAAAAGCCTCTGCACGATTCATGCAGGGGCTTTTTACGTTCGAACCTTTGTTAACCCTGAAAGGGCTATTATCCTTTTGAGGGTGGGGACCCTTGCGTCTTTGAGAGGGTAGAGGGTCTTAACGCTGCAAAGGCTATTAGCCTTTTGAGGGTTAGGACCCTTGCGTACCAAAAAGTGGAAAGCCGGGGCTGCGAACACCGGCTTTCCTGCACACCAATTGCACGAAACAGACCCCTCAGTCTTACCTGACCTAACCAATTCCGAGGGGATGTCTGGTAGTAAGACGTAGCTAACTCCAGTTTGTTACAGCAAATGTGTTGGGTTTAGTGAATTTTAACATGAACGGTTCTTTTCGGGTTCAAAAGTTTCGGGTTGGCAGGTTTCGGGTTCAGGCCCTTTACACTGTTTTTCAATGTTGTTGCTTCTTCAAATCGGAATCCGGCAACAATACATTGAAACATAGTGAACCTGATAACCCGAAACTATTTAACCCGAAACTCCATAACTCTCAACCGCTAATACTGCGGAACAAGTATTGTATCTCCGCCCGTAATGAGCGTGTCAATCTTTTTCGGTTGGATTACCTGCAGATCACCGGTCATCTCATCTCTGTTGATTTCCAGTCCCGCGCAATCCACACATTCGAGTCCTTTCGCTGTCATTTTCCACCGGCGGTCGACCATGTCTTCATCATCGGTTTTCGAGACGTTGTCTATATCATACAGCAGGTCGCGACTGGTGGCGTGAAGAAAGATCACGGTTCCCACAGGTATGCGCAGTTCCATGTCCACTTCCTGTGCTTTCCACGCCTGGTCTTTGCCAATCGTGAACGCGGAGGGAAATATAAATCCGTTGGAATCCTGCGCAATCGTGTAGCTGATTGAACGCACACGTTCCTGCGCTTCCTGTTTCGAACGGCCCTGTGCTTTTTTGTACATCACCAGTTCTACACTGTCGCCTGTTGCGGGAACAATATTCAGCTGGGCGTAACCAAACTTCAACGTGTTCTCGTCTGTGGAGATCATTTTCCAGCGGTGCTCATACCGGTAACGGCGGTTCCACCCGCTGTGGTAATCTTCATTCTCCATGTCTTTATCAATACTCACACGAATGGAAAGTGTATCGGAGTGAGGATTGATCACAGCAATGCGTTCAGCAGTGTCAGATCCTTCGGAAAAACCGGCGGCAATATTCATGATCGAAAATACGCTCATCACAATGCCGAGAATCCAGAACGAGAGCGCAGATATTCCAACCCATTTGTCCTTGCGCTGGATACGGAACAGCAATTTGATTCCGTAATAGATCATCATCAGCACAGGAACACCAAAGAAGAGGAGACCGGCAGCGATGGCTACACCATAACTTGTTCCGTCATCGAAAAGACTTTTTACCTGTTCGGTTACCATGTCGGGACCAAAGTCGGTGATGGTAAACGTGCTCGTCAACAACCCGATGAGCATGATGATTCCAAAGAACACGAGACAAAATGCAAACACGCGGCCCATCACGTGAAAGATTCCACGGAAAAGATCTTCCGCCCCTCTGCGATGATAACGGGAGCGGTGCCGGTTGTTATCATAGCCACTCTTTCCCCAATCTTTCGCTTCCTTTCCAAAATCTTTCATGCGGGTTCCGAATTCTTCGAACTCTTCTTTGATACTGCGACGGATATTATTTACGTCAACGGGCTCTCCACGCATTTCCAGTTTTTCTGCCGTGGTTTCCGCACGCGGAACGATGATGATCAACAGCAGGTAGAACAGCACACCGGATCCTCCCAGGAAAAAGAGTAACGCAAATCCCAAACGGATCCACACAGCATCGATATCAAAGTAATGCCCAAGACCGGAACATACTCCACCAATCACGCGGTCATCCGGATCGCGGAACAAACGGCGGCGCTTTTTGCGCTGGTAATTTTCTTCGTGCTCGTTGGCAGCAGTTGAACTTGCACCTGCATTTGCACCGGCCGGTTCTGAGTTGCTGGTTTCATCGGAAATCACATCGGGTTCACCCATCATTGCGATGACTTCTTCCACATCTTTCATCACAACAACTTCACGCGAAGGGCCTTTTTTCCCGGTAAGGATTTCAGCAATACGCGATTCAATGTCGGCGAGAATTTCATCGCGACCTTCTTCAGCGTTGAATTTTCTGCGCAGGCTGTCGAGGTAAAATTTCAACCTGTCATACGCATCTTCCTCAATGTGAAAAACGATACCGCTGATATTAATGGTTACGGTCTTATTCATGGCCTGTTGTTGTTTGTGTGGAGTTTGTAGAATCTTTTTTAGTCACTTGTTCAACCGAGCTCACGAGTTCTTCCCAGGTATTTTCCAGTTCCGCGAGGAAGGAAGTACCCATTTCGGTGAGTTGGTAATATTTCCGTGGAGGCCCGGATGTGGATTCTTCCCAGTGGTAAGAAAGTAATCCGAGATTTTTCAGGCGGGTAAGCAGTGGGTACAATGTTCCTTCCACCACAACCAGCTTTGCATTTTTCATGCGTTCGATAATTTCTGTCGGGTATGCCTCACCGTCGGAAAGTATCGACAGGATGCAGAACTCGAGCACGCCTTTCCGCATCTGGGCTTTCGTGTTCTCAATGTTCATGTTTGGCTCTTATTTGATGAATGGGCTTCATGCCGTATTCAGTTTGGTTTTGCAATTGCAGATTCACTAACGTATGACGCAAAGATATGGGTATTAGTTACTATTATGCAAAACATAGTACTATTGTATTTTGTAATTAATTGATATACAGTACATATATTTTTTAAAACCGGGTGAAGTAGGGATTGAGGGACTGGGAAATTGGGGATTCGGGCGTGGGTGCTTACGCGTCTTCGGTAGAAAATTATCCGTAAAATTTCTTCGAAGGGCTCGGGTCCAGCCCAAATCCCTGAATCCCTATTTCCCTAATCCCCCAATTCCCAATTTCCGGTAGTGTCTCACTTTGCTTTTTGACACGGCGACACGGCGCATTTTTACGGCATTTTCTTATTCTAAGCCCGGGCGCTCACGGCGAGATAACGATAACGCGCCGTGAGCGCCCGGGCTTAGAACGGGTTTCGTGCTTCTTTTAGCGCCGTGTCGCCGTGTCAAAATATCAAATGCTCAAACTGAGACAATACCCAATTTCCCCAACCCCTATTTCCCCAATCCCGAATTCGTACCTTTGCCCTCTCAAATTATAGTATGGATTTCTCGACCCAATTTGCCCACCTGTTTAGTCTCGACGGACTTATCAGCCTTTTTACCCTCGCATTGCTCGAAATCGTGCTGGGAATCGACAATATCATCTTCGTTTCCATCATTGCTTCCAAACTGGAGGATAAAGGAGAACAGCGCAAAGCACGCATGTGGGGACTGCTTCTTGCGTTGGTCATGCGCATCGGTCTGCTGTTCGGAATTACCTGGATTATCGGAATGGAGAAGGACCTGTTCCACCTGTTTAATCACGGTTTCAGCGGACGCGACATTATTCTCTTCTGCGGCGGTGTTTTCCTCTTTGCGAAAACGATCTCGGAGATCCACGAAAAAATGGATATGGCTGATGATACAGAAGAAGAACTGAAAGAGAAAAAGAAATCGTTCAGTATCATGTCTATTATTCTCCAGATCGTACTGATCGATATCGTGTTCTCATTCGATTCCATTCTTACTGCTGTCGGAATTGTCGACGAAGTAATTATCATGATTGC
>DATHKF010000331.1:0-5100 GCA_035489505.1 Bacteroidia bacterium
AGTTGAACGATTATTCGCATGGATTCAGAACTTCCGACGATGCGCTACACGATACGAAATCCGCCATGAGAATTATCTCGCATTTGTGCAGATCGCTTGCGTAATTATACTCTCAAGGCGTTTTTGAGATGACTTCTAGTATAAGTAAAGTGTTGGTTAATGACTTACTGTTGGAAAATAATGTAACGCCCAAAGTAATGTCCCTGGAAAATGTATTTCCTGGAAAATGGAGGAATATATATGTAACTCAGAATGGACAATCAGGAAGTGAGGATTTTGAAATAAAAGAGGGGAATAAATATATTATTAAAGGAAGGCACATGTTTAATTTAGAGAATGTATCAATTGATTTGAAAAAGAAAAGAATCAAGTTTAAAAAAGTCGGGATACCTCCCGATAATCGTTTCGCATTTAATGAAGTTCAGATTGTTGAGGTTGGAAAGAAGTACGAAGGGCTTGAGGATGAAACAACAAAAATTTCATACTACCGAATAGATTAACTCGACATTTAAATTCCACTTTTTTTAATTTGGTTTTGTGACCTGAATTTGACTCCAATACATTCAACCGCCGTGTCGCGCGGGCTTAGAATTACAAAGTTTTTCGCCGTGACGCCGTGTCTCCGTGGTAAAATTTCTCCAACTCCCTGCCGCTCACCAAAAACCGATAAGGCAGCTTTGCATCTTCCTTGGCATAATCCACCCCAATCCTCGGCCCCACATGTATCTTCTCATCCGGCACAACAATCCCCGTTTCCTCCACCCAGATCTTATTCCCGCTCAATGAAATCCCATTCAGCGCCGTTGTAATTCCTAACGCCTGCGAAGCCGTTCCCGGTCCTGCAGAAAGCGTCTTGTCCACTTTGAGTTTGTTCCGCCGTTCAAGCATGTGCGGAATTCCTTTCTCCGGGTGAATACCGCGAAGTAAAATCGCGTGCGGAATTCCTTCCTGGTTCGTCACAAAATTGAACAGGTGATGAATTCCATAACAGAGATACACGTAACTGATCCCGCCGCGCTCGAACATGGTCTTGGTGCGTGCGGTCAATCGTCCGCCGTACGCGTGTGAGGCGCGGTCAACAGCTCCTGCGTATGCTTCTGTTTCGGTGATGATCCCGCTGGTCAACACGCGATCAATTTTCGTCACAATCCGTTTCCCGATCAGCCGCTTCGCCAGCGCAACAACATCTTTCTCCAGGTAAAACTCTTGCGGCAATTTCACAACTCTCTATGTTGAATCTTTGAATATTGAATTTTTGAATCCTTGAATTTTAGCCTTAAATCCTTCGTGCAGCTTTGAGTCTTTGTGCCTTCGTGGCAATTACAGATTCCGCTTTCTACTTTATCTTCAACTTCCGATTCTTATCAAACCCAATCACCTCCCGGTCCAGCAACTTCCGCATCGCCGTATTCACTTCTGCATGAAGTTCCAACGGAAACATCGCCACAAGCTCGCGCACATCTTTCTGTTCCACTTTCAGCACACTCAGTATTTCATCTTCAAGATTCAGCCGTTCTTTTTTCTTCCCTTCAGCAGCCAGACGTTTGCAGTTGTCGCATTTCCCGCAGGGCGGCGTTTCTTTTTCCCCGAAAAAACGGAGGAGCAAAACCTGACGGCACGACTGTGCATCTTTCACAAACGAGATCATCGCCTGCACGCGGTGCTCTGCTGTTTTCTTGCGCTCGATTAAATTCTCCGGGGAAATATAAAGCGAATACGCATCCGGGCGCGGCTTGAGCAACGTCATCATCGGCTGATCGGTGCGCGGAATGTAGCTGATCAACCCGAGCTGGTCGAAACGCTGAAGATCTTTCGCAACGACTTCTGCACTCTTTCCCGCACGGCGTGCCAGGTCCATTTCGCTGATGCGCACGTACGTTTCAAACATACCGCCGTACATGCGCAACATGGCTTTGATCAGTGTTTCGTCAGCGAGATTCTGCACTTCGTACCGGTACAGATCTTCGTTGCCCACACGGATGTGCACGCGCGAAGGTTGAAGGATCGCATCAGAAAGCACAATGTATCCTTCACGCTCGATGATCTTCATGCTGTTGTAAATCTGCAGCTGATCGAGATTGTACGTTGACGCAATCTTTTTCAGATCAAAAATGAACGTCTGACCTTCGCTGGTATTCACCGGCAACTGGTAAAAATTGCTCACCGCCTGCCAGCATTTGCGGATGTCTTTCAGTTCAGGAAACGACTGACGCACCTGCTGTTCGAGATTCGCAATGTCTGCATCGTTCCACAGCATGATCGCGCCGGACTCTTCACCATCGCGTCCCGCGCGACCGGCTTCCTGGAAATATGCTTCCGGGCTATCGGGTAAATCCATGTGCACAACAAAACGCACATCGGGTTTATCAATGCCCATTCCAAATGCGTTCGTAGCAACCATCACACGCGCTTTGTTCTGCAACCATTCCATCTGCCGCTTTTGCCGTTCCTGTGCATTCAATCCGGCATGATAAAACGTTGAAGAAATTCCGGAAGCCTGGAGGAGCAATGCAATCTCCTGAGTTTTTCTGCGGTTGCGCACGTACACAATGCCGGAAGCAGGAACACGTTCAGCCAGGCGAAACAGTTGCCCGTTTTTATCATCGGTCTTGCGCACGATGTATGCAATGTTGTGCCGCGCAAAACTCTGGAGAAAAACTTTTGACTTTTTCGTGAAGAGTAATTTCACCTGGATGTCTTCAGCAACTTTGGGAGTTGCCGTTGCGGTAAGTGCCAGCACGGGTTTTCCGGGAAGGATTTCGCGGATCTCCGCGACATCGAGATACGGCGGACGAAAATCATATCCCCATTGAGAAATACAATGGGCTTCGTCAACCGCAATGAAACTCACATCCATGCGCGAGATTCTCACACGCGCAATTTCCGTGGTCAAACGTTCAGGTGAGAGGTAGAGAAATTTCGTTTTGCCGTACACGCAATTGTCGAAGGCTACATCAATTTCCCGTTTCGACATTGACGACGTGATGGCAATCGCCGGGATATTCATTTCCTTCAGGCGCTGCACCTGGTCGAGCATCAACGCAATGAGTGGCGAAACAACGATGCAGATTCCTTCCATGCACAAAGCCGGAACCTGGAAGCAGATCGATTTTCCTCCGCCAGTTGGAAGTAAAGCAAGTGTATCGTTTCCATCGAGAACGCTCTGGATAATTTCCAGCTGCAACGGACGGAAGGAATCGTGGCCCCAGTATGCTTTGAGTATGTCAACGGGATCCTTCACGTGTTGCGTTATTGAAATACAAATGGTGCAGACATCCGCCACACCATACTTTGGCTTTTGCAGGTAGGAGGGAGCCAGGCCGGCATCTCCGTAACAATGCGGACAATTTTCTGTCGCAGGTCTTCCGACAGTGCGGGATCATCAACAGATACGCCGTATGTTTTGAATGTGGCCGGGTCAATAGCGAAAACTGCCAGCACGGTTGTGCCTTTCAGTCGGGCGCGTTCTGCTTCGGTAAAATCAGTTTTGATACGAAGCTGGATGTATTCCTGCTGCTGCATGTTGCCACCGAAATACCGAGGACCGCAAATGAGTCCCTGCGCACGCATAGAATCGCAGAAAAGCTCTTTGTGCGTGTCGTAATCGAGCGTCTGAACAAGTACTCCGCTGGTATCGGCGCTATAGTATTGCCACGTGCCCACAGGCGTTCCGTTGCGGTACTGTCCGTCGATGTAGACTTTGCCGTAACGCGTATAGCGGATGTACTTTCCGTGTTTGTTTCCGTCTTTGTTGCGGAAGTAATCCTCATTCTTTTCTCCGTTCTTGTACGCGTTCGTTACATGCACGCTGTCCTGCGCGGAAAGCACCGTGGCGCAGGCAAAAAAGAAAAAGAAAAGAAAGTGTTTCATTTTGGGGAATGATTGTTTCTTCTGAAAGTGCAATTATTGTGCCGACGCAGCTTCTGTTTTTACAGGTGCTGACCGGTCATTAGTTTGTGATAATTCACGTGCTGGTAACGTTTCATCGTATCGTAATCGTTGAATTTCAAAAACATTTCTTTGTCTTCGATTTTCAGTTTAACCGCATCATCGTGAATGGCGCAATACGGAGCGTTCTTCAGGCTGCCCCACGAAACGGAAACTCTTCCCACGAGCAAACTGGTTGCGTTGAGATTTGTGTTTTTCAATTCGATGTAACGCACCGGGGGAGCGCCGCACACCAGACATTCGTTCGGCCAGGTACTTTGATTCATCACCTTGCACTTGAACTCTGTATCTTCTTTCACATCCTGTGCGGTGTAAGCACGCAATGAGTTCTTATCCGAGATCAACCAGCTGCAGCAGACGTGACATTCCACCTGTGAATTCTCATCACCCGAAGAAAGGTTCATGTCGCTGTTGCGTCCCACTTCCTGGTGACAAAACGGACATGTTCCCAAACGCAATGTAAACACGGTGTACATACCTGCGATGAAAATCAATCCGCCAATTCCAATGCCCGTCCAGAACAACCAGGCCCAGCCAACACCTTGTCCGATTGCCGCAATGATGCCACCAACGATAAGCGCAGCAACGGCCATCTGGAACGTTTTTTTTATCCGCGTACCAAACGGCGCACTCGTGAGCGCTGTTGAGTTTGGCGGGTAATATGGAATAATGTGACCCGTGTACTGGGTAAAGACGGCTGTTTGTTCCATTGGGGGAGGACGAGGTTTGCTTACTGTGCAAATATAGCCGGTTCGGAGTTAAATGACTTCGGGGGTTGAGTTAAAAAGTTTCGGGTTAAGGAGTTCCGTGTCAATCAGAAACCCCTTAACCCGAAACCTTATTTAACCCGAAACTATTTAACCCTAAAGATTACTCGTCCAACCCACACGCGTCCTGCATGTACGAATTCGTCTCCTCGTGGAATTTGTAATTGATCGTATACTTGCTGTTTTCCCACCAGAATTTCGTGCGCGCTTTCGGAGAATTTCCAATCTCGTTCATCGTCTCACAATCATACAAACGGCCATTGACCATGGTTGACTGAACAGATTCCGAATTGCGAATGTCATCCAACGGATTTTTATCCATGATCACAAGATCGGCGAGTTTTCCGTTTTCAATGGAACCGATGTATTTGTCCATACCGATCGT
>DATHKF010000332.1:0-6722 GCA_035489505.1 Bacteroidia bacterium
GGGCGGATTCTATCTCATCACGGATCAATGCGCTCTCTTTTCCGGAAGCGAATACACCCGTCCTTCATTTACTTTTTTCAGGTATGTCATCAACGGCGCAAAATAATCCAGCATCGGTTTTGCGGTCATGTCCTGACCAGTCTTTTCCTTCAGCAACGCTCTCCAGTCACCTACTCCACCTACCGACATCATTCCGCCGATAAACTTTCCGATCTCCGCATTACCATAGTAGTTCGTGAAACGCGGGTCCTGGTGGAGAATGTTTGTTGCAATGTGATGGTGAAACTGGAACATCAGGACCGACGATAACGCGTAGTCATAATACTGTGCCGGATCATCAATGATGTGTGTCTTCGTTGCTGCATCGCAATATTCTTCGCCGCGCTCCATGGGGGGAACAATTCCCTGTTCGCGCTTCACAATCTCCCACCAACGCTTGTTGAATTGGTCAGCCGGAAGATCTTTCGTGTAGAGTTCGTATTCGAATTCACTCATCGTTCCCGCCTGCCAGTTCAATGCAACGATGTACCGCAACGCTTCTTTCAGCAATTGCTGCGTGGTATCAATTTTTGTTGCCGGGTCAACCAGGCCAAGTCCTTCCAGAAAAGGTTTCTGCATCGCAGCCATACCAAACATCGTTCCCAACGCTTCGTGATAAGCACGGTTTGCTCCTTCGCGGAGGATGTACGGAATACTATCCTGGCTATACTGCATGTAATAATAAATGTGACCAAGCTCGTGGTGCGTTGTTTCGTACCAGCGCGCATTCGGTTGTACACTCATCAGTGAACGCACATCCTTATCCATGTCCATGTGCCAGGCAGAAGCGTGATTGTTTTTCTTGTACTGCGCCGTCACCGGAAGCGGGAACAAATCGGACTTGTCGTAAAATGTTTTTGGGAGCGGAGCAAAGCCCATGCTTACATAGTAACGTTCGGCCTGCTGAACAACCCACATGCTGTCGTATTTCTTCTCGGCAATGATCTTATCGAGATCAAATCCTTCAACGCTTACGATATCGCTCCAGTCCTGTCCCCACTGGTTTGGCAACCAATGTGCAGGCAGATATTCAGGAA
This sequence comes from Bacteroidia bacterium, assembly GCA_035489505.1. Classification (GTDB taxonomy): domain Bacteria; phylum Bacteroidota; class Bacteroidia; order Palsa-965; family Palsa-965. The sequence continues at coordinate 1,077 of DATHKF010000332.1, forward strand.
CTTCAGCTACGTTGTATTTCTTGGCAAGCTCATAACGGGCCCAGGTGTGCAACTCACGGTAGAGCGGATAAATTTCATCGTTGATCTGGCGAAGCAGGTTCATCATTTCATCTGAACTCATTCCGTAATCAGCAACCTGGTAACTGAAATAGTCCGGATAATCCAATCCTTGCACCGTACGGTTCCGCAGCATACGCAGATTTTCAAGTGGTGCGTGCAATTGCTGACCAACACTCTTTGCGCAAACCCAGGCGTCGAGACGCTTGCTCACGTTTTCATCATCACGCAAAACTTTGTCAATGTCGTTCTTGCTCACTTCTTTACCAGCGAGCATGTATTTAAATTCATACAGCTTCTTCGTCGCATCCGTTTCTGCTTTGATCTTGTCTTTAACAGCAGCTTCTTCGGTCATCGGATTGGCTCCTGCGAAATACATGATGTGCTCCAACTGCTCTACCTGCAAAGGCGTAAGCTCATCTTTCTTCGCCAGGAAGGCGCGCGTTGTTTCAATATTCTCTTTGCTGCCTGTGAAATCGGCGAACATTTTCTGCGCACGCTCAGCATTATTGGAACTACTGGTATCGCCTTCCACCATGTGTGTAAGCAATTGCCATTGCGCATCGTTGGTGCGGATCGTCAGTTCCTTCCACGTGTTGTTGTAGCTGACCAGGAACGAATCCACCTTTGCGGAAAGACTGGTGCCGTTACCTGTGGTCTCGGTCGGACCGCAATTGAAAAGGAAAAATGCCGTACCCACAGTGAGGCCAGCAAGAAGAAGTGATTTTGTTTTCATAGCTCGAAAATGAAGCCCAAATGTATCGAAGAATTCCGTTGGATAGTCACCGCATCACAGGAAGTTTGATGAATACAGACCACGCAGTGATATGCGGTAAAATGGCCGTTTCGCTACTTACCGCCGCGCTTGTAGTACTCCTGGGCGCTGTTTTTCATGCTTACCGAATCGCCCATGAGGCTGTAGTTGGTATACATCATTTTCCACGGAGCAGGATCTGCCGGATTCTTCGCCGCGAGTTTGGCAAATGCTTCGTTGGATCGCGTGTAATCTCCATACATGCCACAAACATTGCCCAGTTTGTTCAACGCTTCCACGGAAGAGGTGTCGAGTACCGTTGCCTCCTGGTAATATTTGATGGCCATCGCCGTGTCCTTGCTGCCGAAACTTACGTTGCCCATCTTGATCATCACCGTTGCATTTTTCCCGGTGGCGTCCATCGATTTCTGGTAGTATGAAGCTGCGCTGTCGTATTGCTCCTGTATCACGTATGCGTCGGCGAGGTTGACATACACATCAGAATATCCGGGCAGAATATCCATCACGCGACGCGACCATTTCACCGACTCGGCATAATTTTTTCTGCGGTATTCAACAACACCCAGGTTGAAGCACGACTGAATATCCAGCGAATCAATTCCGTAAGCGGTGGTGAATTCTGTATGTGCCTCGGTCAGCAATTGATTTCTCTTCGCCTCATCGGGTTCGCTTTGCGCATTGCCCATAAGCAGCACGCCGTAGTTATAATGCACCCGTGCACTTCCCGGAGCGTGCTCAACATCGGCCGTAAACAATGTCGACTCGTAAGCCCATGCCTTGCTTCGCGTAAAAGTCAATACGGTCCAAAGCAGGCAGATTACGATTCCTGCAGTCAGCGCCGATTGATGAAATCCCTGCACACTCATTCCTTTCGTGAGTTTCAGGATTCCCCACGAAACAAGGATGGCAAAACCAACAGACGGCACAAATGCCAAACGGTCGCCCATGGTTTCACCGATGAGATAAAAAATATTGCCCGTCAATGCGAACGCAACCAGGTAAAATAAAATACCGAATGCGGGAATCGGATTTTTTTTCAGGTTCATCAACGACCACGCCAATCCGCCGGCAATACCAATGAGCGAAACAATGGCCCAGGCATCTGCGAAACCGTTCACCGGAATTTCATTGAACGAATAATTGTAACTCAGCGGGTAGCCCACAATCATCTTCATCCAATAATGTCCCTGTATGGCGATGGCCGTTCCCAATTGATCAATCCGGCTGTTGCTCGACAACAACGCGTTGTTGTGATAATCATACGTGATCATTTCCGCCGGAGCATTACTGATCACCCAGGTGTGCCAGGCAAACCAGACAAGGCTCACCGCAAAAAGAAAAATGCCGGGACGGATGAGCTGTTGCAACGTTGCACCGCGAAACATAAAAAGCATGAGCAACCCAATCGGGAGCATCAACGCTGCTCCTTCTTTCGAAAGCAATGCCAGGAAAAAATATCCGCAGGAAAACAAAAGTGTTTTCATTTGCTGACTGTCTTTCCATTTCAGCAGTTGCCGGAAAGCAAGCAATGAAAACAACAGCGATAAAATTTCATCCGCACTTTTCAGGTTCGCCGCCACTTCGGTATGAATGGGCATCACGATCCAGATCAGGGTTGCGAGAAAGGCCAGCGTTACGCTACTGTCTTTGAACAATGTTCGCAGGAAAAAGAACAACTGCATCGAAACCAATGCGTAAAGTACAGTATGGACAAAGTGAAACGCTCCAGGATTATCTCCGAAGATCTGCCATTCGGTTGCAAAGAGTAAGAGCGATACCGGGCGAAACAATCCGGCGTTGGATTCCCAGTAACCAGCCCAGTAGAATGTCGACAGGATTTTCCCGAAACCGCCAAAACCGTCTTTCACGAAGTCATTGTCGAACAGTACTGCTCGATCGTCCAGCGCGTAATTAAATCCTACCGATTGGATGTACAGCAAAAAAGCAATGGCTCCGAGCACATAACCAACTTTTTTGTCATCGGACAAGGAACGTTTCTTGACTGGTGGAGCAATTCTTTCCGGTTTGACTTTCGCCATAGGGTGAAACTACAAAAAATCCATTGATGGAAATCGGCAATGATTATCTTGGTCCTTCATAATTCCCCTTGCATGAAAAAACACAGACTATATATTCTGGCAATAATCATTCTGATCCTACCGGTCCGCGGCTTCGCTCAATTTGAAACAGAAATTGTTGACAAGGGATTTGGAATCCTGGCGATCGGAAAGAAAATGAGCGAGCTCAAGACTTACCTCGTCGCTGCCGACAGTTCGAAGCTTCGTGACACTTCATCGGCTGCCGGAATTGGCGACGAATATGTGTCGGCCTGGACTGTTGATCTGAAAAAAGCCAAAATGGAATTTTATTTCAGGCAGAAGATCACCAGCATCGAAGTATATTTTGCGGATGAATATGATATGGAAACCGGGGAGCCCACAGGCAAGCAGGTAGTGAAGCGCTTCAACATTTACATAGAAACCCCACCCACCCGTGATGCCGAAATTGATTTCCAGGTGCAACTGACCAAATATTACGGGGCAGCCATTGAAGCCAAAAGCGGCAATGGTGAGATCATGAATTGGCTATGGTTCACCGACAGCACCATGCTCCAGGTGATATTCGGATACGGATATCTTGAAAAAAACGGAGTCTGGGTAGCCGAATACTATAACCCCAAAGGCTAAATACTCGCGGGTTGAATCTCTTTGGTAAAAATAAGTATCCCCAACCTTCGGAGCGAAGAGATTCGCCGCGCAGGAAGCAGATTTCAAAAACCAATAAACTCCGTGTCGCCGCGCCGCCGTGGTAAAAAATGGACACCGCTGTAACTGAAATCCGCAAATGCCCCCGGTCAACTGGGATTATCTCCCAATAATACCTGCCGCATTAAGAATTTTTACAAGATTTTGGAGTGCTGTTTTTCACCGTTGTATTGCATGAGTTCTATCTTTGAACCGATGAAAAACAGCAGCGCCCCTCTTCCACCGTCCCTGGTGCTTTGTCATTGTATCCGCAATACCATATTCTGCATTACCACTTTTCCTCCCCGGGGTTGATTTTCCCCGATTGAAGCCCTCCGCTTCAGTCACATTCCTTTTTCTTTCCCAATCCTAAACTGATCATCACCCATCCATCCGGGGTTCAGCGTGCCGTTTCGTATATTTACTAAAGGCAACGTTCGGTTCTTCGGATCATTTAAAAAATTCCGTTATGCTTAACACGATCGTTTTAGTTATCCCGGTATTGCTTCTTATTGTTTTTGCCGAATGGTACATCGGTTATAAAAACAACCGCGGGACATACACCACGGGCAACTTCGTAATGAACCTTGCTATCGGCGCCATGGACCAGGTTTGCTCACTCATTTATTTCGCGGCCCTCTATGTTGCACTGGAATTCGTTTATTCACACTTCCGGTTATTCACCCTCCATGATCATTGGTACCACTGGATCACGGCATATGTTGTTGTCGATTTTCTTTCCTACTGGTATCATCGTTTTTCGCACCGCATCAATATTCTCTGGGCCGGACATGTTACGCATCACTCTTCCGAACATTTCAACCTGTCAAACGGATTCCGCACTTCTTTTTTCCAGGGCATTAACCGGATCATCTTCTGGAGTTGCCTGCCGCTCTTCGGGTTTTCGCCGCTCATGCTGGTCATCATCCTGAAAGTTTCCGGACTCTACGATTTTCTCTTGCATACGCAGTACATTCCGAAACTGGGATTCCTGGAAAAAATTCTCATCACCCCTTCACAGCATCGTGTGCATCATGGACGCAACGATATCTACATCGACAAAAACTACGGTTCTACGTTCGTGATCTGGGACAAACTATTCGGTACGTACCAGGAAGAAACCGAAACGGTGGAATACGGTATCAAAGGACCGTACGTGGATAACAATCCGTTCATGGCCGTTGGTTATTACTACCGGTACCTCTGGCACGCGATGAAAATGCAAAAAGGGTTGCGTGGAAAAATAAACCTCTTGTTTCTTCCTCCCGACCGCACACCGAATCCCTACCGGGAAACACAGTATACCGTTCGTGAACATATTCACCACGCGCCATCGCAACTCCGTCAATATGCCTGGTTCCAGATCGGGTGTGCAATTCCGGGAATGATCCTCATGCTGTTGTTTAAAGAATATTTATCCGCTTGGGAAATCGTAATCTGCTCAGCAGTAGGCATCAGTTCCGTGGCTGGCGGGGCAAGAATCCTCAACGGAAATATCCGCGAACAGTTTTCGGTATTTGAATCTGTACGACTCGCCCTTGCCCTATTCGTCTTCGTGAGCATACTCGTGATACAATTGAAAATGTACACGATTCCTGTTGCAATGTTCCTGGTATTCTCGCTGATGTTCCTGGCAATCTTGCAGGAAAGAAAAAGCACGGATGTCAGCCGGCAAAAACGCTGGCGCTGATCGTAGTAATTGAATCGAAGCGGCAATCGTGCAGGTTTAAACATCATTTGAACTTCCGGTTTTCACCTGCAATTTGATGAATTCATGTGTCGGTCTCTCTCTACATTTATTCCGGCAAATAAATCTTCTTAATCTCTGACACATGAAAAAAATCTATGCGATTCTTGCAATTGCATGCGCACCATTTTGGGCAACCGCACAATGTTCCTTGCAGGTTACCACGGTTAATGTTTCCTGCTACGGCGCCTGCGATGGACAGGCTACCGCACAAATGACCGGTACTCCGCCTTTCACGTACATGTGGATGCCGCTCTTCGTAAACGGCCCCACGGTCACCAACCTGTGCGAAGGAATGTACCAGGTGGATGGCACTGATGCAG
>DATHKF010000333.1:0-7535 GCA_035489505.1 Bacteroidia bacterium
CTGCGCGGTGGAGTTATCGCTCCACAGGAAATTTGAACCTGCATTTCCTGCGTCGAGAACTGCAGAACCACCACATTGCGTGATGTCTGTGCCAAGTGCTACAACAGGATTGCTGTTGATCGTCACCACAATGGTATCACTTCCGCTGCACAGCGTTGACGGATCAGTTACGTTCACGAAATACGATCCTGAAGTGTTCACGTTGATTGTTTGTGTACCGGAATTCTCACTCCACAGGTAATCCATTCCGCTGTTGCCGGCGTCGAGTGTAACACTGCCTTCGCACTGTGTAATGTCGCTGCCCAGCGTTACAACCGGATTCGGATTGATCGTCACCGAAATGGTGTCATTCTTCGAACAGGTTGTCAATGGATTTGTAACGATCACCGAGTAGGTACCTGAAGTACTTGCTGAAAGCGTTTGCCCGGTGGAATTATCGTTCCACAGGAAATTCGATCCGGCATTTCCGGCATCCAGTACAACAGGTCCGCCGCATTGCGTTACATCACTTCCAAGGCTTACAACCGGAAGCGGATTTTCAACGACCATCGCTGTATCACGGATTGTACATCCGCTAGTGTCGAGCAGGTAGATGGAATACGTTCCCGCTGTATTGACAGTAATTGTTGGTGTTGTAGGGCCAGTTGACCAGTTCTGCGCAATGGAAGAACCACCTGCACTCAATACTACGGATGAGCCTGTGCAGAAACCGGGATTGTTACCCAGCACGTTCTGCGATACACTTCCGCACGAAAATGACGGTGGTGAAAACAGGATCGCGCGGTTATTCGCCAATGGAATTCCCGCTGCATCGCACTTGTATTGCAACCCGGTTGTTGGGTTGTTCTGGATGCCCACGGTGAAATCCGATTGCAGTCCCTGGTTACTCAGCTCTTTGTATTGCATGAGAATATTCCCGTTGCGGAACAGGATCACCTGCCAGGTATCGCCGTCGCCTGTGGCGCAGCATGGAACGATGTCGTAGTATTCGATCACGAAATAATTCGGGAAAGCCTGCGTGTAAATTCCGCCCTGGTAGTTTGGTGCCAGGTCATCCCACAGGTGGGCGATGAATTTATACTGTGCCATCGTATAGCCAGGTGTTCCAGGCATACATATGTTGGCAAGACCGAGGTAAACGTTTTCGAAGTACACAACACCATTTGAACCAATGGAAATGGTATTGGAATTCACACCGTAATACGGAAAGTTGAAACCGAGTGGAACATTCGCTTCGTGACAATCGTCGCAGGCTACCGCAGTACGTAGAGTTCCGGAACCGCCGGCTGGTGTTGCAATTTCGATCCAGTTGTAAATAGGTCCACCCGGTTCATTGGAGTCAATCCATGTGTATCCGTAGGTGTCGGGTCCGCCGGTAGCGGCTTGTACGTTGTTTCCCGTCATCAGGGCCAACGCAGCGAGAACGGCTGAAAGTAGTTGTCTTTTCATGGCTTCGGATTATTTAAGTTTTTCAATTTCTTCATTGGTCTTTCTCAGTTCTTCGGTAAGGACATCGAACACTTCTTTGTTGTCCTTGTTCACGGCGATCTGAACCTGCAGCTCTGCCGCATATTTCATTTTAAGCGCGCGAAGATCTGCGTTGGCGTTTTCGTAATTTTCTTTTTTTCCTTCAGTCTTGGCTTCGAATTGCGCGATCTCCATTGCAATGCTCTGCAAAGACGGAATGGATGCAACAACTGTTTCTGTTTTAGACTGAGGAACTGCTACTCCCGTAGCATCCTGCGCCAAGGCATTTGCACCCGTTAAAAGGCCAAATGCCAAAAGCCCCAATGAAAATAGTTTTTTCATGATGAATTGATTTATGAATGATTTGTAAATAATTGCCGGAGACAAGTTAGGGAAGATTGGTTTATCCGTGAACTATTGATGTGGGGAAAATGTTAAAAGGGGGAAGAAGTAGGCGAGTTAGAAAGTAGGCAGTAGGCAAGTAAGAAAGTAGGCAGTAAGCAAGTGAAGGGGCCGCAGTGACTTTACACGTTACTGCCTACTCAAACACTCGCTTACTGCCTACTCAAACACTTGCCTACTCCCTACTTTCTAACTTCCCTACTAATTCTCTAACTTAGTGGCAACCAAAGCGGCCCCACTCCGTCTGTCTCACAGAAGCAGTCCCGCCATCTCATTATGAAAATTGCCATTTACGGCCGGATTACGGGAAAAGCGCTTCCACCTGCATTGCAGGGGCTCTTTGACAAGCTGGAAAAACACGGGGCGGAAATCCTTGTGGGCAAAGAATTTCTCCAGGTTTTACGTGAGCAGTTCTCCATCAAATCCAAGGTGAAAGAACTGGATGATTATAACCAGGTACGCGGCGCAGCGGATTTTTTACTAAGCATCGGCGGCGACGGAACCATACTTGAAACCATCGCGTTCATTCGCAATTCCGGAATTCCGGTTGTCGGTATTAATACCGGGCGACTTGGATTTCTTGCCGGGGTAACGGTTGAACAGGCGGCGGAATCGGTGATTGAAAATCTTGCTGCACGAAAATATTCCCTCGACAAACGAACACTTTTGAGGCTCGATACAGAAAGCAATTTGTTCGGTGATGTGAATTTTGCGATGAACGAATTAACTGTGCAACGCAAAGATTCGTCAGCAATGATGACTATTCATGCCTGGGTCAATGGAGAATTCCTGAATTCCTATTGGGCAGATGGACTCATCGTGGCAACACCAACCGGTTCAACCGCATATTCATTGAGTTGCGGCGGACCATTGATGATTCCCGATGCGAAAAGTTTTGTCATCACACCGCTTTCACCGCACAATCTCAACGTTCGTCCACTCATTGTTCCGGAAGAATCGGAGATTCTCCTGAAAGTGGAAGGCCGGAGTCCGCAGTATCTCGCGTCCCTGGATGCACGCACAAAAACCTTCGCTGAAGCCGAAGAATTGCGCATCCGCAAAGGCGACTTCAAGATTTCCCTCGTCCGTTTTGACAACCAGCATTTTTTTGATGTAATACGTGAAAAACTAATGTGGGGCGTTGACAAGCGTAACTAATTGTTAATCACTGTTATTACTAATCAACATCCTGTCAAATAGCCCGGAAATTGGGTTATATTTGCACATTATTACAATTCCTGGAAAACAAACTGTTCCGGCGCGCGTTTTGCCGGTAACACTTCAGCTGAATCGAATGAAAAAGACCCTTTGTATAATTCTTGCCATTTGTGGTACCCTCACCATGAATGCACAGAAGACCAATGAACTCGGAATTTTCCTGGGTGGCTCGTATTACATTGGCGAACTCAATCCTACGGGACATCTGAACAGTCTCACGCGTCCTGCTGCAGGAATTGTTTACCGTCACAATCTTGGATACCGCGTTTCATTTGCGTTCAGCGCATTGTTTGGCAGCGTTCAGGGCATTGATGCACGTACAAGTTCATTCGAACAGCAGCAAAGAAACCTCAGTTTCCGTTCCCGTGTTTACGAACTCGCGGGACGTACAGAATTCAATTTTATCGAATATAAAATCGGCGACGATAAGCACCAGTTTACTCCATTCCTCTTCCTGGGAATTGCCGTTTTCAACTTTAATCCCAAAGCATCTTACGACAATCAGTGGGTAGCCCTGCAACCTTTGCATACCGAAGGACAGGCCAAAGGTTACCTGCGTACACAATTGTCTATTCCGTTTGGAGCAGGTGTCAAAATGAATCTTGCAAAGCGCATTGGCCTGGTGATCGAATGGGGAATGCGCAAAACATTCACCGATTACCTCGATGATGTAAGCACCGTCTACGCAAACCCCGCAGATCTTGCAGCGAATGGCCCTGCATCTGTTGCACTGAGCGACAGAAGTCTTGGTGCTACTGACAATACTGGTCGCCAGAGAGGAAATCCACGTACCAAAGACTGGTATTGTTTTACAGGTCTCACACTTAGCTTCCAACTATCGGATAAGCCTAAAGCTTGCTCGAGCTACAAGTACTGATTGCATCGCAGAGAATGAGTTGGAGAGAAAAAATTGATTTATCCAGGGTTCCTGGTCACGTTGCCGTGATCATGGACGGTAATGGCCGGTGGGCCCAGCAACAGGGAAAGTTGCGCGTTGATGGTCACAAAAGTGGCGTGAACGCTGTTCGTGAAACCGCAGAAGCAGCAGCGGCGATCGGGGTAAAATTCCTGACGCTTTATGCTTTCTCCACCGAAAACTGGAACCGTCCGAAGGAAGAAGTAAATGCCCTGATGGAGCTGCTCGTGCATACGATCAGTGCGGAACGCAAAACGTTAAATGAAAATGATATCCGTCTCGAAACTATTGGCGACTGGAACAGTCTTCCGGAACGTTGCCGGGCTGAACTGACGGATGCCATTGAGAAGACGTCGAAAAACAGCCGCATGACTTTAGTACTCGCGCTGAGTTACAGTTCCCGCTGGGAAATTGTGGAAGCTGCACGAAAGATCGCCGAAGATGTGAAGAGCGGTAAAACAGCCACATCGGAAATTGATGCGGAGATGTTCAGTTCTTTTCTTACAACCAATAAATATCCTGACCCGGAACTGCTCATCCGTACGAGCGGCGAACAACGGATCAGTAATTTCCTGCTCTGGCAACTGGCGTATTCGGAATTTTATTTCACCGATACACTCTGGCCTGATTTCGGGAAAGAGCAATTTTACGAATCGATCGTGCAGTACCAGGGAAGAGAAAGACGTTTTGGTAAAACAAGTGCACAGATCATGAGCGAAACTTTGAATGCGCTCGTTAACCCACCGAAGGAATCCCTCGGACAATGATTATCCATGAAGGAAATAAATAGTCCTTCAACTTTTATATGAAAAAATTAGTCCTTTTACTCCTGCTTGTTTCATCTGCAACTTTTTCATTCGCGCAGATCGAAGATGGTGAGAAGCCGGTAGTCCCCGCAAGTGAAACGCAAGTTGTTCCCGTAACCGAAACGCAGGTTGTTCCGGTTCCTTTGGATACGCCGGATGTCCTTCGTCCGATCATCAAACCCATGATCGATAACGGAAACGTGGGTGTAATGGGCGGCGATTCCAATCTTGTAGACTATGGCGCTCCGCGGGAATACACGCTCGTGAAAGTAAACGTCATCGGAACGCAGTTTGTGAACGCAGATATTGCGGTGTTGATTTCAGGTCTCCCGGTGGGCGATAAGATCATGATCCCGGGAGAGAAAACTTCTGAAGCGCTAGACAATTTATGGCGCGAAGGAATTTTCGAAGACATCAGCCTGGTGATCAACAAAATTGAAGGCGATTACATCTGGCTCGATCTCATCGTAGTGGAGAAACCGATGATCTTCGGAAAGCTTCTTTTTAATGTGAAGAAAAGCGAGGCGGAAGATCTCGAAGAAAAATTGCCGTTGCAGGGATTGATGTTTACATCATACCGCGAGCGTCACATCATCGAAACGGTGAATGAACATTACCGCGACGAAGGTTACCTGAATTGTACTTCAAGTGTGCGCACGGAATTCGTAGACACAACTGCAAAAGGACGTGGATTTGTTAAGGTCTATGTGACCGTTGAAAAAGGCAAAAAAGTAAAGATCAAAGAGATCAATATCACCGGCAACCAGGAGTTTTCCACCCGGAAGATCCGCCGGAAGATGAAAGACACCAAGCGCAAACGCTGGTACCAGGTGTTCAAGTCATCGAAGTACATCAAGGAAAATCTTGAAACAGACGAAGAGAATGTGCTCAACATGTACCACGAAAAAGGATATCGTGATGCGCGTATTGTGCACGACACGGTACGTCATGTAGGTACCAACCGCGTGGAAATTGACATGCACATTGAAGAAGGAAAAAAATATTACTTCCGGAACATCACCTGGGTTGGAAATACCAAGTACTCTTCCGAAGAGTTGAGCAAACGACTCGGTATTCAAAAGGGTGACGTATACAACCAGGGAACACTCGAGTCGCGGTTGTTCATGAGCCCGCTGGAGAACGATATCACTTCGTTGTACATGGATGACGGATACCTGTTCTTCCAGATCAACCCGGTTGAAACGGCAGTTGAAGGCGATTCCATCGATTTTGAAATGCGCATTTACGAAGGACGCCAGGCAACGATCCGCAAGGTTACCGTTGTAGGCAATACCAAGACGAACGATAACGTGATCATGCGCGAGATCCGCACGCGTCCCGGTCAATTGTTCCGCCGTACAGATGTTATCCGTTCACAGCGCGAATTGGCTTCACTCGGTTACTTCGATCCTGAAAAAATTCAGGTGAACCCTATTCCTGATCCGTACACAGGTACTGTTGACATCGAGTACGTAGTTGAAGAACGTCCTTCCGACCAGGTTGAATTATCGGGTGGTTGGGGTGGTAACCGTATCGTAGGTACACTCGGTCTTTCGTTCAACAACTTCTCGGCACGGAACCTGTTCAACTTTTCGGAATACCGTCCGCTTCCTTCCGGCGATGGACAGAAACTGAGTATCCGCGCACAGTCGAATGGTTTGTATTTCCGTTCATTCAACATGTCGTTCACTGAACCATGGCTCGGCGGAAAGAAAGCAAATTCACTTTCGGTGACGGTTTACAATTCGCTTCAGTCAAACGGATTGAAACGCAATGCTGAAGGACGCGCGGATGTAAACATCTGGGGTGTTACTGTCGGCTACGGTATGCGTCTGAAAAAACCAGATGATTATTTCTACCTCTTCCAGGATCTCACGTACCAGTATTACCAGCTGAATAACTTCTTCTCGGTATTTGCATTCTCAGAAGGATATGCAAACAACCTGAGTTACCGCATCACGCTGAGCCGGAATTCAACGGATCAGCAGATCTATCCACGCAGTGGTGTTGACCTGAAAGTGATCGGGCAATTTACGCCGCCGTATTCTTTGTTCAACAAGATCGATTATGCTACGGCAGATGTTCAGACGCGCTACAAATTCGTAGAGTATTACAAATGGAAATTTACCGTGTCGTGGTACAACCGTCTCGTTGGAAACCTGGTGTTGAGCACGCGTATTGGTTTCGGTTATCTCGGTATGTACAACAAGGAAGTAGGCGTGGCGCCGTTTGAACGGTTCTACCTCGGTGGTTCCGGTCTGACTGGTTTTGCATTGGACGGACGAGAGATCATTGCCCTTCGCGGATACGATGACCAGTCGCTCTCGGCACGGACCGGAGCGCCAATAATTGCTAAATACACGTGGGAATTGCGCTACCCGGTATCACTTAATCCAAGTGCCACCGTCTTTGGATTAGCGTTTGTAGAAGCAGGTAATACCTGGCAGGATTTCAGGACATTCAATCCGTTCGATGTGTACCGTTCGGCTGGTGTAGGTGTACGTGTTTTCCTTCCGATGTTCGGACTTCTGGGTCTCGACTGGGGCTATCGTTTCGACGACGTTCAGGGAACTTCAGGTATGCAGAAATCGCAAATTCACTTCAGTCTGGGTATGAACCTGGGCGAATTGTAGGAACCTATTAATTTGTACTTTAGACGCCCGGATTGGCCGGGTTTTTGAAACAGAACCAAATACAGCCATGAAAAACAAAATCGCAGCTATCAT